>JBOFQK010000289.1:0-3210 GCA_051660865.1 Culicoidibacterales bacterium
TCCGGAGTCGTTGCTTCCGGGGTTGTCTGCTCGGATTCAGGAGTTGTTGTTTCCGGAGTTGTTGTTTCAGGTGTCGATGGGAATAAACTATCGAGTAGACTTTGTTTTTTAGCAATGACAATACTAATTGTTTCACCTGAACTTAACTTAGAGCCACTAGCAGGAAATTGCTTCAATACCGTTCCCACCGAACTTGATGAGGCTTCTTCCGTCACCGTTAATTTCAATCCATTTTCAGAGGCAAAACGTTCAACAGCTTCTTTTGTAAAGCCAGTGAAATCTTCCATATAAATCGGAGCTGGTCCTTTACTGATTGTCAAAATAATTGTTGTCGTTGTGACATCAACAAATGAACCTTCTTTTACACTTTGGGCTAAAACAACACCCTCAGGTTGATCGCTATACTCCTGAATTGTTTGTGATTGAATATTTAATTTTTTCAGTGCACTAACGGCATCACTTTCAACTTTTCCAACAACATAGGGCATATACGTTTCTGCACCTTCGGAAACCGTAATCGTGACTACCGTATTTTTTTCAACGGCAGTTCCACTACTTGGATCTGTCCCAATGACTTTATTTTTAGGAATTGCATCACTGTATGTATAAACCGTATTTTGACTAACGATTAAACCTTCAGCTTCAATTATCCGCTTCGCTTCCGTCAATGTCAAATTCACAACATCAGGAATCTGAACTTTTTTAGGCTGCATGGTAGCAAAGGCAATTCCACCACCGATAATCGCGACCATTAAAATTGATATCAGTGGTAAGAGCCACTTCTTCTTTTTCTTTGGTGCTGGCTGTTGATCAACTTGGACTTGCGCTTGCGCTTTTGGTTTTTCACGAACCGATTGCACAGCATCAACCATCATCGTATCTTCTGATTCATTTTCATATTCAGGTTGTTTCTTCCGCATCATGACCGGAATTTCACGTGTTGCGTCTAATTCTTGAGCAATAAGATTAGCATCCGTATTTTGCCAAGCTGCAATTGTGATAATTGGTTCAGTTATCCGTTCAGGCAACAAAGCCGTTTGTAAGTCAATCATCATTTCCGCTGCATTCGGATAACGATTCGATTTTTCCTTAGCAGTTGCACGATGAATAATATTTACAAGACTATTAGGAACTTGTGGATTTTTTTCTTGAATATCCGGTAAATCATCTTTTAAATGCTTCAAGACAATATTAACCGCACTTTCGCCAGCAAACGGTAATTCTCCAGTTAACATTTCAAAAAGCACAATCCCAAGTTCATATAAATCTGATTGGTTCGTTGCAGTTTCACCACGCACTTGTTCCGGTGAAAGATATTGTACTGATCCCATCACCGAATGGGTTTGTGTCAAACTCGTCGCTTCTTGAGTTAACGCAATCCCGAAGTCCATCACTTTGATAACCCCATCCGGGCGAACAATAATATTTTGTGGTTTTAAATCACGATGAACGATCCCAAAATCGTGCGCTTGTTCAACAGCGGCTAAAATTTGTTGCATAATTTCAACGGTTTCAGTCACTGTTAAATGACCTCGTCCTTGAATCATTTGCTTCAACGTATTCCCAAGCACATACTCCATCACAATGTAATGCGTATCGCCATCACTGCCGACATCATAGACATTAACAATATTAGGATGGCTTAACGCTGTTACTGCTTGAGCTTCACGCTCAAAGCGTCGAACAAAGACCGCATCAGTTGCTAGTTGGTGCCGTAACACTTTGACAGCAACTTCACGTTGTAAAATTTCATCAATCGCTAAATAGACATTCGCCATCCCACCATCACCGATGAGTGATTTAATCCGGTACCTCCCACCGATTAATTCTTCTTTATTCAACATTCATTTTACCTCCGGTTTGAACTAAAGCGACAGAAATATTATCTTTGCCGCCTTTTTCGTTCGCAAATTGGATCAATTCTTCACCCGTTGCTCGTGCTGTTGTAAAGTGTTGGAAGATTGCTAAAATCTCAAAATCACTAACCATATCTGTTAAGCCATCTGAGCATAGTAATAATCCCGTTATATTTGAATAATCAACGTCGTAAAGATCAACTTCAATTTTCAATTCTGTTCCTAACGCTTGCAATAAGACATTGCGTTGCGGATGTTTTAACGCCTCTTCAGGTGAAATTTGTCCCATTTTAACGAGTTGATTCACGAAAGTTTGATCTTCCGTTAACTGGGTAATTTGGTTTTCGTACACAAGATATGCACGACTATCACCTAAATTAGCGATTAATAAAAACTCCTGATGAAAAATTGCAATCGTTAGTGTTGTTCCCATGCCTTTTTTACTACTATCCGCAGTTGCGGCTTCGTAAATTTGTTGATTGGCTTGCTCAACAATGGCAACTAACCACTGTTTCGCAGCCGTTTTATTGAAGGTGGTTGGTAACTGTTTAACAGCCGTTTCAACTGTCTCCATTGCAATTTGACTCGCAACTTCACCAGCATGGTGTCCTCCCATCCCATCTGCTACTGCTAAAACTAATGCTGTTGGTGTTTCCCAAATACCAACTTGGTCCTCATTATTTTGACGAATTCGTCCACAATTCGTCGCATAAAATGTATCCAAAATTTTCCCCTCCTTTATTATTTATTTTTATTCTGTTTCTAATTTCTTAGCACGTAATTGTCCACAAGCTGCATCAATATCATGTCCAAATTCACGACGAACTTGAACTTGAATTTTTTCTTTCTTTAAATGATCGAAGAAGGCTGAAACATCTTCTTTTGTACTACGTTGGTATCCATGTTCATCAACTGCGTTGAATGGAATTAAGTTAATGTACACATTCATTCCACGAACTAATTTCACTAATTGACGAGCATGAATAATTTGATCATTCACACCTTTCATCATGATGTACTCAAATGTCACACGACGATTCGTTTTCGCAATATACTCACGAGTTGCTGCCATTAATTCTGGGATTGGGTATGCACTATTAATTTTCATAATATTTGAACGAACTTCATCATTTGGTGCATGTAACGAAATTGCCAAGTTCACTTGTAAGCCTTCAGTTGCGAATTGACGGATTTTCGGCACGATTCCACTTGTTGAAACAGTAATGTGACGTGCACCGATTGCTAATCCTTTTGGATGGTTGACGATATGTAAGAAGTCCATGAAGTTATCATAGTTATCGAACGGCTCACCAATTCCCATAATAACGATATGGCTGACACGTTTTGGTTCTTC
>JBOFQK010000290.1:0-4878 GCA_051660865.1 Culicoidibacterales bacterium
CGCGATGGCGTAATGGTTTCTTACTCTGTTCAAGCTTAGTTTTTTATGCTTGGGGTGAACCGGTCTATCTCGTCTTAATGCTTTTTTCAACCGTTTTTGATTATAGTGTTGCACGACTCGTTTATCGTTATCGTGAACACCTCCCAGTGAAGCGGAGCTTTATCATCCTTTCCTTAGTCGTCAATCTTGGCTTGCTCGGCTTTTTCAAATATGCTGGCTTTTTCACCACGACAGCCAACACACTTTTCGGCCTCAATTTTGTCGTTCCAAGTCTGGCTTTACCGATTGGAATTTCGTTTTACACGTTCCAAACCCTTTCGTATACGCTAGATGTCGGACGTGGGCAAATTAAACCGCAAAACAGTTTACTTAAACTTGGAACCTACATCACGCTTTTCCCGCAGTTAATTGCTGGGCCAATTGTCCGTTACGCTGATATTGAGGCGCAACTTGACAATCGTGAAATTAGTTGGTCGCAAGTTGATGCTGGCTTCCAACGTTTCATCATCGGGTTAAGTAAAAAAGTTTTGCTTGCCAATCAAGTTGGCGTTTTGTGGCAAGAAATCTCAACATTACCAGCAGCACAAATGAGTTGGCTCACTGCTTGGATCGGGATTATTGCTTTCGGGCTCCAAATTTACTTCGATTTCAGTGGTTACTCTGATATGGCAATTGGTCTTGGCCGCATTCTCGGATTTGAGTTTTTGGAAAACTTTAATTTCCCCTACATTTCACAAAGTATTAGTGAATTTTGGCGGCGTTGGCATATTTCCTTAGGGACTTGGTTCCGTGAATACGTCTATATTCCCCTCGGTGGGAATCGTGTCAGTCGAATCAAACAACTTCGCAACCTCTTAATCGTCTGGTTTTTAACCGGATTTTGGCATGGAGCTAATTGGAATTTTATCCTTTGGGGTCTCTATTTTGGTTTGATTATTTTAGTCGAAAAACAGTTTTTAGGTGCTTGGTTACAGCAATGTCCGCGTTGGCTCCGACATGGCTACACCTTAATTTTACTCGCTTTCGGCTGGGTGTTATTTAGTTTTGAAGATTTAAGTCAAGTCTGGCTCTATAGCCAATTTTTATTAAACCCTTTCCAAAACGGCTTATTCAATAGTCTAACATTGTATTATTGCCTCCATTTCGGCCCATTATTACTTTGTTGTTGCCTTTTAGCAACACCACTGCGGCGGAAAATTCCGGTGTCATTACCGGTATTACTCATCGCTTTATTGCTCGTGACTGCTTATTTAGTCGACGACTCATTTAATCCATTTCTTTATTTCCGCTTTTAGGAGGTGATTTTTTTATGAATGAACAGCGTGCACGTACCCGCGCCTTGATTTTGGCGAGTTTTTTTATCGGGTTTGGCTTCCTTTTCCTTGTCAGTCCTGATCAACGGTTTTTTGCTTATGAAAATCGCTATTTAACGAGTCAACCGGAGTTTTCCCTTGATGATTTCTTGGCGGGAACATTCACCAAAAAATTTGAAACGTATGTCACTGATCAATTTCCAGGACGAATGGGCTGGTTACAATTAAAAGGTCTGAGTGAGTTTTTAGCTGGCAAAGCGGAAAATAACGCCGTCTTCTTCGGTAGCGATGGGTTCCTGTTTGAAAAACTCAGCTATAATGAATCACAATGGCAGCAAAACGTTGAAAGGTTAGCTCAATTTGCGAGTTGGTTAGCAACTGACTTACCTACGACGCAGGCACACTTCGCATTAGTTCCCACGAGTAGTGTTTTATTTCCGGAACAACTCCCACTTTTTGCCGAAGCAGTTACAGCCAAGCAAACGCAATTACTCACTGAATTTGAGCAAAGATTACCAAACCACGCGCTTAACGTAGTCTCAACTTTAATGAACCATCGTGACGAAGCGATTTATTTTGCTACGGATCATCACTGGACTCAACTTGGCGCTTTTTACGGCTATGAAGTCATTGCCAAGGCATTCGAACTCACACCACAGCCCCGTGATTTTTGGCAGTGGCAAACTGTCAGCACTCGTTTCTTTGGTTCTTATTTCGCTAAAGCTAGCCTTCCCTGGGTTGAAGCCGATACGATTACAGCAGCGCATTCACCTACACCGTTAGTGTTAACGAATTTAGAAACGCAACAAGTTGAGCCCCTGTACAGTTCAACTTATTTACAGCGTTCCGATCAATATGGGTATTTCTTAAATGGGACGCCAAGTTTTGTGGAAATCAGCAATCCGCAAGCACAAACATCAAAGCGATTAGTGATTTTAAAAGATAGCTATTCTCATGTCATTGCGCCCTTGTTAGCTGAACATTATGCGAGTGTGACCTTAATTGATTTACGCTTCTTTAACCGACCAATCCGGGAATATTTAACGACTGAGCAATTTGACGATTTGCTTTTTATTGCCGGAACAACGACGTTTAATACTGATCTCCAATTAGGCAAACTTGCCCGTTAACAAAAAAAATCCAATGATGCTCACTCAGTTGTGAACTAATTGGATTTTTTTGTTTGCGCTTTCACACGATTCATCACATTGGGGGTGTAAAATTTCATACTCGGCACTCACATTCGCCGCTCCCCAGTCACACATTTGCGCTAAAATTGGATACAACGACAATCCTTTTTCGGTAATTGTATATTCGACACGTGGTGGAACTTCCGGATATGCTTGTCGCTTAATGAGCCCATCACGCTCAAGTTCGCGCAGCTGATTAGTAATCGTTTTTTGCGATGCATGTGCAATGTAGCTTAAAATTTCGCCAAAACGCTTCGTCCCTTCTTCGATTAAATAATATAAGATCAGCGGTTTCCATTTGCCGCCAATGACTTGCAAGGTAATTTCTAATTCGCAAGTTACAACTGTTTTTTTCATTTTTTCACCTCGAAAATCCGCTAATAGTTACCTCAACTTCCCTTACCGCAGAGAAAGTGCGTACTTGTCTTTCCCCATATTCAGCGTACAATTAGCTTTGTTATTCTATCGTACACGATTATTGGAGGAATGAAAATGAAAAAATTAGTTGTTATTACCGGAGCAAGTTCTGGAATTGGATCAGCCCTTGCGAAAACTTTTGCTGAATTGGGTCATCCAAC
Source organism: Culicoidibacterales bacterium (assembly GCA_051660865.1). Lineage (GTDB taxonomy): Bacteria > Bacillota_I > Bacilli_A > Culicoidibacterales > ZOR0006 > ZOR0006. The sequence goes on from JBOFQK010000290.1 coordinate 3,082, forward strand.
CTTATTATTAGCACGTCGCCTTGAGCCAATGCTTGACTTGAAATTAGCAAATTCATTAGCGAAAAGTGTTGATGTGACTGATTTTAAAGCTGTTGAAGCGGCCATTCATGAAGCTGAAGCGCTTTATGGCAAAACTGACTTACTAGTCAACTGTGCCGGGGTCATGTTACTTGGACATGCTAACAAGCAAAGTTTCCAAGAGTGGGAACAAATGATTGATGTGAACGTCAAAGGGGTCTTAACTGGAACTCACGTTGTCCTTGACGATATGGTTCAACGCAACGGTGGTACGATCATCAACATTAGTTCGATTGCTGGGCGTAAAACTTTCGATCAACACGGGGTGTACTGTGGGAGCAAATTTGCCGTTCATGCAATTACTGAAGCAATGCGTAAAGAAGTTTCAGCAAGTAATGTTCGTTTTATTACTATCGCACCAGGTGTCGTGGAAACACCATTATTAAGCCATACAACTGATGAGGCCATCGTCTCTGACTATGTTGCCTGGAAAGAAACAATTGAAGCCGGACTTGATCCACAAACAGTTGTCGATTGCGTAACTTTCGCCTACAACCAACCACAATCAGTTTGCATCCGTGAAATCGTCTTAGCCAAAACGAAACAAGCAGACTAAGTACTAACACCGGTCCACTATCGCAAGTTTAGCTGATTGCGTTTCTGAAGTTTTACTTTCTTCAGCCTACTGTTTGACCTTTGCGGGCTTACAAAAAAAATCCGACCATTTGATTGATGATTATCAATGGTCGGATTTTTTTGAGCTTTTTTATTTAGAAAGCAGATGTGTTGTTTTCTTTTTGAATTTTTGTTATAGTTAACTTGTCAATACGACCGGAAAAATTATCAACACGAGGAGAAACACAAATGAACGAACAAAAAACACCAACAGCTTTAACAATTGAAACGAATAACTTTTTAGCGAACTTAAACGTGATGTACGTAAAATTACACAACTTACACTGGAATGTAACTGGAATGGGATTCTTCGAAATTCATGTTAAATTAGAAGAATTATACACAGATATTACGTTAGACCTTGATGAGGTTGCTGAACGAATTTTAACAATTGGTCACAAACCACTAGCATCATTAAAAGAATACTTACAAGTTGCAACAATTAGCGAAATTGCTAGCCAAAACATTAAAGCTACGGCTGCGATCCAAGTCGCAATTGCTGATTACGTCATTTTGCTCCAACAATCGCAAGCAATCTTAGCTCTTGCTGAAGAAGCAAATGATTTAGGAACACAAGACTTAATGGGTGGACTAATCTCAAAATATGAAAAAACACTTTGGATGTTAGAAGCATATACTGCTTAATCAGACCAAATTTAAAAAGAGTTTTTACCAAAAGATGGTAAAAACTCTTTTTTGTTAGACAATTACTGCAATCGCCTCAATTTCAATTTTCACATCTCGCGGTAAGCGTGCTACTTGTACTGTCGAACGTGCTGGTTTGTGTTCACTAAAATACTGCGCATAGACTTCATTAATCAAAGCAAATTCATCCATATCGGTAATGAAAATCCCAACTTTGACAATTTGTTTCATCGTTAATCCCGCGGCTTCGACAATTGCTTGTAAATTTTTTAAACATTGGTGCGTTTGCTCTTGCACATCATCACTCACTAGTGTCATCGTCTGTGGATCAAAAGGAATTTGTCCTGAAACATAGAGTGTATCACCTGCCAAAACGGCTTGTGAATATGGCCCAATTGCTTGGGGCGCAAAATCTGTTTGAATAATATTCATCATTTTTTCCTCATTTCCTGATTTTTT
>JBOFQK010000291.1:0-1057 GCA_051660865.1 Culicoidibacterales bacterium
TGAGTGATCGTGAATATTTTCAAGAAGTGAAACGAACAAGAAAAACAGTTGTTAGTGAGGTCATTACTAGTCGGACTACTGGTGAAGAAAATATTGTTATCATTCACCCGATTATTATCGACAATGAATTTAAAGGGACAATCTATAGCGCAATTTTATTGGATACGCTCATTGATTTAGTCGCTGCGAACTCTAATTTTGCGAACGGCTATGAGTCTTACATTGTCGATGAACGGCTTAATTCCTTTGTTGTCGCACCTCAAAACCAACCGTATTTGAAGCTCAATCGCTTGTTAGAAACAGCGCAAGCGCCTAATTTTTATTATCCTTCTTCGAAAGGAATCTACGTTGTTTCGGCGCAAACTGAGCTCTTTACCGGTTGGAAGATTGTGACTGAACTCAATACTTTTCTCTATTATGATGAGCTCTGGTTATTCATGTTGATCGTCATTCCCCTCTCCCTTTTCGCCTTAATTGTCATGATTTCACAATTATCTAAACAACACCGCCGCCAAATGATTCCGCTAATCGAAAAACTGAATCGTGATGATTTGACGAAAGTTGCGAATCGCAGTTACTTTGAATATGAAGTCAAGCAGTGGTTAGCTGTTTATCGCAGTGGTGCTTTTGTCATTATGGACTTGGATAATTTCAAGCAAGTCAATGACGTGCTCGGCCATCGTGCTGGTGATGCGCTCTTGATTGACACGGCGAAACAATTGGAAGCGATTTTCCGAAAAGAGGATATTGTTGCGCGGTTAGGTGGCGATGAATTTGTCGTCTTCTTACCTGATTTGACAGCTATCAATGCCATTGAACTGCGGGTTACTGAAGTGCTGAAAAAAGTGCCAAGGACGTATAAACACGCTGATGGGGTGATCCACGTCACAATGAGTATTGGAATTGTCATTGTCGATGAAACGTTCTCCGAGTACGAAGAGGTGTATGAACGTGCTGATCAAGCCCTCTACGAAGTCAAAAAACTTGGTAAAAATGGCGCGATGATTCGCTCAGGGTCTGAATCTTTCTATCTCCAAGTATAACGATTAAAAAACAC
>JBOFQK010000292.1:0-3395 GCA_051660865.1 Culicoidibacterales bacterium
CCAGTCAATACATTCCCACTTCCTTTTAAGAAGATATCAAATAAAATTGATTCAGGAACGATTGCTTCACCTTCAACATCTTTCAACACCGAAATTTGCCCCTCCACAAATGGAACTGCTACTTCGGGAACTGGGAACAGTTGGGGCCCCTGTTGATTATTTGGAGGGTACGGATTTTCCCAACTTTCAAGTTTAGCTTCCACATTTGTCTTTACCTCAGCGTTCCCATAGTAGTCATTTCGTACTTTAACCCTAAAGGTAATACTCATTCCTGTTGTTGTTAATGTTTGATCACTATAATCAAAGATGATTTTATCGCACGATTCTTCTACGTTTGTATCACTATTTATACAAGTTACTGTGGATTCAGTTACTTGTGTTGGGGTTAACCCTTCATAGCGATAATTTCGATCGGCAGCAAGTTCAAATTGCGGGGTCACAATATCGCTAATCAGTAAATTTCTCGCCAAACCATTAAAAATTTCATCTTTAATTTTATCTGCCAATTTGGTAAATATTGGTGTTAATTCCGTCGCTTCAGTTGTAAAGTTATCTTCTTGATATGTAGCCGGACTTCCAATATCATTTTGAATATAGTACATAAAATCAAAACCAATATTGTTTGAATCTTCAGTAAAGAACCCCACACTTTGCGCACTTAAATTCGTAAGCGAACGTACGATTCTGAGGTATGCTGCCTTTGCATCTTGTGTTGATGAAACTGTACCACTTTGTAAAACTGGATTACCTAGGCTATTAGTTTGCATTCTACGATTTGGCTCCCCATCACTAAAAGTAATCAAATATTTTTGGCGACACGAATCACCTTGGTTTGATTGTTGTAACAGCCTTTCTGCTTCGATTAATCCTGACTCAGTATTTGTGTAAAAATTAAATTGATCTCGTAATGCATCCGTATTTACTGCTGCTGGTAATGTAAACGCATAATCGCGATTTTTGTTAAGAAAAATATTTGTTATTGGATAACTTACACCAGCGAAGACAAAAGTTGCTGTTTTTGGCACACCATTCTCGAGGACAATATCTTTTACTTCATATGTATTATTACTCCCTGTTACCGTCATATAGCCAACGCCATTCGTCGGTACCCAGATTGTATTATTTTGTAAAAATGGCGTATTTTCTAAAGCTGCTTTTGCTACGGTAAGATCAGAAGTAAATGTCGTTTCAATTTTTGCTACCGTGGCATAATTGACAATTGCTACTCTAACATTTGTTTTATTCGGTAGCAAGAGCGTTTCCAATAAAATATTTAGGGATTTTTTCAATTCCTCGGCAGCATCAAACATACTCCCTGAACGGTCAATTACAATAACAATGTCCGCTTTTTGCCCCGCAAGTGTTTCAGGTCCATCTACAGCAAGTTTGATATCAAATAAATCATTACTTCCTTCTACTTCATTTGCCTCTTTTGTTGGTATTAATTTTGGTGCTTCAATATCGCAAGTTGCTGAAGTTGAAGTTTCAAATGGAATAAATACTTTTCGATGACCATAGTTCAAAATCTGATCTTGATCATTATATTTATACTTTAAGGTTGGCTCCGATTGAAATATTGGATTGTAAACATTAATTTCTCCAAATGGTAAATTAACATCCGTTCTCAATTTAATTCTAAATTTATGTGTGATTGTCCCACCATTCGCAGCAAGAGTAATTCCTGTCCACTTTAAAATGATATTACCAAAATTGGTCCCGTTAATATTGATATTGTTAATTGTAGGTGTTACTGCTGGATCTGACGATACTAATGTAAAATAATCACCCATAATATTCAAATCTAATTCACTATTTGTAACTGCTATATTTGTATTATTTGTTGCAGTTAAGGTTACTTCGTATGTATCAATAATTACCTGACCAAGTATATCTTTGGCTGGCTCAATAGTTTGTGCACTCTCAATCCCTACTACTGCTAATGGGGTAATCGTTTGAGCTTGATTTACGTTTGGTTGCGTAGTTTCGACTTTTGGCGCTTCAGGTACAGTCACTTCGACTTCTGGCGCTTCAGTTTCAGGTTGTTGTATTTCAGGCACTTCAACTTCTGGTATTTCCGCTTCCGGCGCTTCAACTTCAGGAGTGGCTGGTGCTAAACTTACTGTTGGTGCAAGTGAAGCAACATCTTCTTCTGCCAAAATTTCAGTTTCGCTCACTATTGTCAGTGTTTGGAACGCAAATAACCGTGTACTTGCTTGGCTACTCGGTGATTTCAAACTCACTTCATAACTTAATACGACTGGTTGATTTTCGACACTAATTTGCACATTAGTCAAATCTTCACTGATAAACACTTGATTGGCACTTGCCGCTTGTAGATCTGCAAGGACGATTGGTGCTTGTGTCGATGCAAGTTCCACTTGCTTCTCCGCTTGCGTCACAACGAGTGTTTCTGGTTTGATTTGCCAATATTTAGCTAACGTTTGCTTGAATAATAGTTCTCCACTTGCTGCTTCGGTTGGTGTCAATGTTTGGCTAATGCTCAACGTTGTTTCATCCAATTTTGTTGCAAGTTGTTCAACTTCAATCTGGGTTGCTTCTAATACTGCTTTCTCTTGATTTTCAACCGCTTCAATGCTATCAAACGTTTCAGCAGTTGTTGTCGTCGCAAGTGTCAATATCGGCTGAACTAAGAAGATACAGGCTAGAAAAACACTTATTAATTTTGAAATTTTTTTCATCATTTTTTCCCCTTTCTTAGTTAGTTGCTTGAATAAGTGCGTCAATTAATGGTTGCACATCACTTCCAAGGCTACCCCAGACACCACTCACAGCCTTAGCATCAGCATGCACAGCTTGGGCATCAACATCGAGATTAAACTCAGCAACTTGATAACGTGCTTGATCCCCTGCACTTAGCTTTGAAAAATCAGCCTCTACTCCTGAAACAAGTAGCGATGTCTTTTCTCCTGGTTTAAGTAACGTATTGTAATAATAATACCCATCACTTCCTTTTAACCATTCACTTGTATCCTTATCTGTTGTCGAAATTACATTTTCATAATTTATTGTTACTAGTGAATTATCCCCCGCAAAGGCTTCATATTCAACAGGATCAGTGCTAGCAATTGCTTTTTGCCAATATGGAGTTAATCCGACGCGAATGAGTGTCGCTTCGCTCCCATTATTTTGAATTTGGACTTTTTTAGTCACAGGAGTTCCATCCCAATCCTTTGGTGGAGTAAATTCTTCAACAATTTCAATTTCAACTGTATCGAGTAAAAACTCATTGGCAATGGCATCATCAGTCCGGAAAAAAGCAAAGGTAGTTGGAATTGCTAAAATCGCAACAACACAAAGTGTGAAAGTAATTATCATTTTTTTGGAAAGTTTAACGTTCATTTACTTCTCCTCCTTTGCGTGCTTTTCTCATTTTT
>JBOFQK010000293.1:0-1024 GCA_051660865.1 Culicoidibacterales bacterium
TGAAATGGAGTTTATTAAAAGTTTTAACAATAATGCAGCACTAGTCTGTGATCAACAGCAGAAAGAGTGGATTGTTGTTGGAAGTGGCGTAAGCTTTGGAAAAAAACCCGGTGAAGTGATTGATGAAGCAAAAATTGAGCGGTATTTTGTTGCTAAAAATGATGCAGCAACGATTACTGAGCAATTAGAAGTAATTTCTTCGTTCCAAGATAAGGTGTTAGAAACTACAACAGCTGTTACAGCAATGGTAGAGCAATTGTTAAAGGTGAAATTTAATAATTATCAATATCTTTCATTAGCTGATCATCTTAATTTTGCGATTGAGCGAACAAACGAGAAAATTGTGATGAACGTAACAGCAACGCGTTGGGAATTAGAAACACTCTATCCATTAGAATATCAAGCAGCACAACAAGCAAAACAAGTAATTGAGCAACGGCATAAAATTAAACTGCCGGAAAGTGAGATTAGCTTTTTGACTTACCATTTTGTCAATGTGCAAAATGAAACGGGAACGATGAATGACACCGTCAAAATGACGAATTTAATTCAAGAAACATTAGAATTAGTCAAACGGATTTCACAAACACAACTCGCAACTGATGATTTTCACTATACTCGATTTATTACTCATTTACGGTTCTTTATTTTAAAAAAACTGCGCAATGAGAAGGTAACTGATGATGATTTAGATCCAATTTTGATTAAAACACTCCAACTCAAGTATGCGAAAGCATATGATATTGCTCAAAAAATTGCAGTATTTTATCATCATCAAGAACAATGGGAACTCACAACTGATGAGTTACTCTATTTATCACTCCATATTTGGCGAGTGACGCAAACAAAAAAATAAAAGGCGTGTTACTATTCAATTAGGCATAACCCAAATGTTCAGCAACAAAAAGCAAGGCTTTTTGATGAGCGATTGGGTTTTTTATTTACTCAAAAACTAACATTTAGGGGAAAAGATTATGAAGTATGAAGCATTAGCAACGGAAATTTTAGCGAAAGTTGGCGGACG
>JBOFQK010000294.1:0-8637 GCA_051660865.1 Culicoidibacterales bacterium
GGTGGTATGTACTCTGCTGACACTGTGATTGTTATCGGTCGCCAACAAGACAAAGATGGTAAAGAATTGATGGGTTACAATTTCATGTTGAAAGCTGAAAAATCTCGTTACATTCGTGAAGGTTCTGTGTTACCATTGAACGTATCATTTGAAGGTGGTATCAACACATTCAGCGGTTTGCTTGAAATTGGTTTGGAGCTTGGTTTTGTGATTAAACCGAAAGTTGGTTGGTATCAACGTGCTTTCTTGAACACAGAAACAGGTGAATTTGAAACATCAGAAGATGAACGTCTATGGCGCGCTGCCGATACTGAATGTATTGAATTCTGGAAAGATATTATGCAGCATGAGCCATGGAAACAAGCTGTTGAAAATCGCTATAAACTCAAAGCACTATCAACGTCTGATGCTGCCTATGAGGAAATGGCTGAACTATTTGGTGATTAATGTACAAACAAATACTGCAAGATGCACTGGCAGACGTTAAACAAGAATTACTCATTATCATTGACGGTAATGAGTATCTTGTTTATATCCAAGGAATCGTGTATACTGAAAGTGGTATATCTGTGGATTGGTCTACGCCGCATGATGATATTAGTCGTGACGTGTTGTTTGAACACGTTAAATCTGCAATCGAAATACAATTAAAGGAGCTAATTTGTCAACAACAACAAAAACAATCTTATCAAATCTTATCTCGAATCCGACATATTTCGGGCAAGTATATCCATTTATTGATTCCGATTATTTTGACGGCAGCAGTCGCATTGTATTTGATTTAATCAAGAAGCATTATATTGAACATGATGGTATTCCGACCGCAACGGCATTGGAAATCAGTCTTGATAGATTGACAAAAATTACTCAAGTTGATTATGATACTTGTCTCGATACAATCAGAAACTTTGATACTGTACCGGAAGATATTTCATACATCGTTTCAATTACTGAACAGTTCTGTAAAGAACGTGCAATGCATAACGCGATTTCGGAATCAATTCGAATTCAAGAAAATGCCGAGCTACCAATTGATGAACGTGATAATCGAATTCCCGATGTCGGTACGATTTCGGACTTGATGAAAAAAGCATTAGCTGTTGGATTCAGTTTTGATGTCGGTCATGATTATCTAAACGATGTTGAAGCGCGTTGGAAACTGTACAAACTACGCACAGCAAAAATACCATTCAGTGTGAAAATGTTGAACATCATCACGAAAGGTGGTGTAGAACGTAAAACATTGAATTTGCTAATGGCGGGTGTAAACGTTGGTAAATCGTTGGGTCTTTGTTCGTTAGCTGCCGACTATTTGTTAGAAGGTTTAAACGTTCTGTACATCAGTATGGAAATGGCCGAAGAAGTTGTCGGTAAACGTATTGACGCGAATTTGCTTGGCGTTAGTATGGATGACATTGACGACGGTCTTATTTCCGAAACTGATTTCATGAATCGTTTTGGTAAATTGCGTGAAAAGTCTATTGGTAAATTGCATATCAAGCAATTTCCAACGGGTAACGCAAGTGTAATTCATTTCAATAATCTGTTAGCAGAATTGAAGTTGAAACAGAATTTCACACCTGACGTGGTTATTGTCGATTATCTCGGTATCATGAGTTCAAGCCGTATGAAGTTTAGCGAAAACAGCTATACATTAGTCAAAGCAATTGCCGAAGAACTACGCGGTTTTGCAATTGAACATAATGTTGTTGTTTGGAGCGCGGCACAGACGACCAGAAGCGGTTGGAATAACTCAGACGTGCAAATGGGTGATATTGCTGAATCAGCAGGTCTAGCCGCTACGTGTGACTTCTTATTAGCACTTATGGAAACTGATGAACTTGCTGAAATGAATCAGTTCTTATGCAAACAGATTAAATCTCGTTATGGCGATAAGAACAAATGGAACAAATTTAATCTTGGTGTTGATAAAGGTCAACAGCGATTGAGTCACTTAGACGCACAAGAACTTGGTGATGTGTCAAAAGTGAATGTCGCGCAAGTACAGCAAGCAAAAGAAAATCTTGAAAACAGAAGCGCACTAGCTAAGATGGATAAGTTAGCAAGTCTCAAATCTGCGAGTGATGATATTAATTGGGAATAACATAACGGGGAAACCCGTTTTGATCTAAAAGGAAATGTGATGAACGTACAAGAACGCAACGAATTAAGGCAACGCCGTCGATTGATTAAGCGCATTAAATTAATTGGTGTTGAAACGTGGATGCATCAAAATGTAAGTGCGCTTACTGACAATAAAATCGATTTCAAAAATGCGTCAAGAGCTGAACAGCTTGTGATGATTAAAGAATTCAATGAATATATCGATTCTATCGATTCTGTTAAATAACTCATTTAAGGGGAACAAAATGAGTATTACACGTACTATGGACGCGATTTATAGTTTCAGATTTATTAATCTGATGCGTAAGCCGTTCACTGACTGGGAAGAATACAAGCTAGGTATCATTGATGCTGATGGTAATGTATTGCGCCGAGCAAAAACAGCAAAAGAAAAAGAACTCTATAGTCGGTTTCACCAATTAGTTCGTGCGCTTAAACGGTATTTCGTGCGCATGGCTGGTGCTGCTGGTATCTCTCAAGTAATCGGTAAATCTGGACGCGCAAGCTATGTATTCGAAACATTGTGTGAAGAATTCGGTGAACCATCAGAAAAGACGTTAAACGAATGTTTATTGACTGAGGAAATGGTTGCTGGTGACGCTGGTGGTGATGCTCAGAAAATCGCAACTGGTGAAAACAGTGGTAGTGTGACTGGTCCGGGTGCTGGTATCACGATTCATCGTTCCGGTCGTATGGCTGACAAAAAGAAGAAGAAATAAGTATTGACTGCGATTGTATATCATGTATAATCGTAGTCATTAGATCAGCGGAGCTTCATATGCTACAAAGTTTTTACACTCTTGCGAAATTCAATAATGGTTTATTCAAGAGCGATAAACAAAGAGATTTTCTTTTGTCTCAATGTGAAGACAATGTTTTCATTCGCAAGACAACAGCGATTTTTGGTACAAGCGGGTTTTCTCGTCATCAATATACTGTTGTCATTGAATGCGATTTGCGTGGTATTGTTTCGATTACGACAATCGGTGAGAAATCACAAAAGAAAAAAGTGACGTTCCAGCGCATGACCGATGAACAGTTCAATATCAAATTACAAGAAAAAGAACGCATTCTTTCACTTGCTGCAATTCAACAAGCATGTGATAAGAAGCTTGCATTTATTGACAAACTCGAAATGAAACGTTGTTCGCGTATTCGTCGAAGTGCGCTAAGTGAAGAACAAAAGAACAGAATCTATGATTCGATGGACCGTCGTCGTGAAATCGTTGTTACAATGCGCATGAATGCAATCACTGAATTAGCTTCATAAACGCGTTCTAAGCGATTGTAATACACATATGTGTAAACGTGTGATATACTGTTGTTAAATTGAATGTGACCTGATTCTGAGTCAAATGTGAGGTGTTTATGTTGTTATACGAAAGACAGATTGCGAGACAATTAGCATTTGTTCAGCGCAATTTTCGGGATATGACAAGATCAAATGGTGAAACCCGTTTGAACTTTAGTTGTCCTATCTGTGGTGATAGTAAGAAAGATGAATACGCGGCACGTGCGTGGTTCAATGAAAAAGAAGGTAGTGTTTGGTACGGTTGTTATAACTGCGGTTGGAATAAACCGTTGTCTGTTTATCTGAAAATGTTTGTGCCTGATGAATATCGAAACTACATCAAAGAAAAGTTTAAAAACACTGACCGACCAAAACGTGTTACAACATTAGCGGTAAAAGAAGAAAAACAAATTAAAGCTGTACATGAGATTCCATATAGTGTACAATGTAGTACGTTGCCAGAGAATCATCCAATCGTGAAGTATATGCTGAAACGATGCATTCCACGTCATCGTCATGATTTGTTCTATTTCACACAAGAATGGCGCAAGTTAGCCAATTATGTGTGTGATGAAACGTATACAAAAGAAAACGCAAGTATCAAAGAAAATCGTTTGGTAATCCCGATTTACAATAAAGATATGTCAATTGCGTGTGTACAGGGTCGTGCGTTGTCTGATGATGGTATTCGGTACATGACGATTAAGGCTGACCAAGAAGCAAGCAAAGTGTATGGTATGGAACGCGTTGCTGGTAAAGGTGATGTATTCATCTTTGAAGGTCCAATTGATAGTACGTTTGTCAAGAATGGGATTGCGATTGTGGGTGGTACAATGGCGTTAGAAGAAGCGCCATATCCCGGTAGACGTGTTTGGGTGTTAGATAACGAAAACCGCGCATATCACACGCTAAAGCGCATTGAAAACCTTATTGCTGCTGGTGAACGTGTTGTATTGTTTGATAAAATCCCGTGGAAATCAAAAGATATTAATGACTTCATTTCAAAAGAAAACGCGACTGAACAACAAATTCAAGATTATCTTGAAAGCAACATCATCAAAGGTCTAAGTGCTAAACATCGTTTTGCGCAATATTCAAAGTTTAAAAAATAGTTGCACACATCATCCTTTCTGTGTATAATGAATTTCATCGAGACAATACACAGAAAGGGAAACAAAATGGCTTTCGTTAGCAAAGAACTCAAAGCAAAAATTGCAACTAAATTGAAAACTGTTGTACCAAAGGATTGGAAGTATAGTCTTGCTGTTGTTGATGGTAAAATGACAATTCAAATGACAATTGCTTCTGCTCCAGTTGATCTAATTAATGAACGCAAGCATAACGTTGCTGATGGTTACTTTACTGTCAATCAGTACCGTCCTGAGTTTGACTACACAGGCGACACGTTAGCAGTCATTAAATCGATTCTTGAAGTTTTAAATCTTGACAATCACAACAACAGTGATGTACAATCTGATTACTTTGATGTAGGTCACTATGTTGATTTGAGAGTCGGGAAATACGAAAAACCTTTTACTGTGAAATAACCAAGGAAAAATAAATGATTGAAGTTATCAAACTAGCACACTACAACACTGCCATCGAATTGCCAAACTTTGCCACTGACGGCTCGGGTGCAATTGACTTGCGCGCCATGATTGCAGAAGACATCACTTTGGAAGTTGGTGAAGACATCGTTATTCCAACTGGTTTGAAAATGAACATGACGAACGCGTACCCGTTCCGTGTTGCTGGTTTAGTGTTGCCGCGCTCTGGTCTTGGTTTCAAATTCTACACACGTCTTGCAAATACTGTTGGCCTTATCGACCAAGATTATCAAGGCGAAATCATGATTAAAATGCGCAATGAAGGTACAGCACCGTTCAAAATCGAACGCTTTGACCGTATTGCTCAAATGATGTTTGTACCAGTCTTTACACCAACATTTGTTGAAGTATCTGAATTCACCGAAAAAACAGCGCGTGGTGAAGGTGGTTTTGGTTCTACTGGTGTAATGTAAATGAATGACTTTATCATCGATTATGAAACATTAGGTGATAAACCAAACTCAGTTGTTCTTGATGTCGCGGTTGTTCCGTTTGTGAATGACCCGACTAATGTACCCAAGTTTATGGATTTAGTAAAGTCAAGCTTCTACGCGAAGTTTGACTTGAAATCTCAAATCAAAGCTGGTCGATTAATTCAAGACGGTGTAAAAGAGTTTTGGAAAAACCAATCTGATGAAGCACGGGCTGTATTGAAACCGTCTGATATTGATGTTTCAGTTGAAGAAGGTCACAAGGAAATGTTGTGTTTCTTCACTGAAAACGAAATTTCATATTACAAAAGTCAATTGTGGTGCCGCGGTACATCATTCGATATTCCACTGATGGTGAATTGCATTGACGAAACGTTTAAGCTTGACCAGCATAGTACACGCGACTTAGAACCAGTATCATTTGGTCGGTATCGTGACGTGCGTAGTGCGATTGAAGGTATGCTGTTGTCTCGCAACATGTCAACATGCCCACTACCTGCTGGTACACTAGATGGGTTTATTCATCATAATTCGGTTCATGATTGCGCAAAAGACGTTTTGATGTTATTATACGCACAACGTTATGCAATGGGTCTCGAAGAAATGCCTGATGAAGAAACAGCCGATAAACACAGTTTGAATAAATGGAAATAAAATGTTTGACATCAAACGATTTTTCACATACAATCATTTACCTGCACACTTGCAAAAAACAAGCAAGCCATTCTGTGATTTAATCGAATCGCTTGAGCATGTGCCGGATTCACCAGAAAAAGAAGCGGGTTTGCGCAAGTTGTTAGAAGCAAAAGATTGCTTTGTTCGAGCATCTTTGTTATAATCTAGTTTTTAAAGGAGTTTAGAATGCATACAAATATCGCACCAGCACCAATTCGAATCGGTCAACGTGCTTATGACAAGCTTGTTAAAACTGCGGATAGAGTTGAACGTCATGCGTTTCAAGATGGTGTGCATGAAGTTGCAATTCTAAACAACAAACCAATCGCATTTAGCGAAACAATCGAATTTACCGAATATTACAAAGTGAGAAACTAATGAAAAACTTCATCGACGCAACACCAAAACAACAAGCTCAAATCCACGCATTTGAAAAAATCGTTTATGCTGAAATCAAGAAAAACACAAACGTGTACGGTATCATCGACGCTGTGAAGCTCTTGCCAATGCCTGAAGACTTCAACACAAAACAAAAAATCGATGACATGATTCAATCTGCAAAACGGGTTGGTTTGTACAAATAAAATTAGACGCTTCGGCGTCTTTTTTGATCTTAGGAGCATATAATGCGAATTGAAAGAATATTAAAAGATGGTCAAGTGCGTCTTTGCGCTGAATTGTTTACGGCATCAAATCATGTAGTTTCAATGTCAAATGAAGTTTATTACAAGAATGATGGTAACTGGGTTATGTGTAGTAATACACCATCAAATAAACCATTCAAATCGATTGAAAATTATCTAAAACATGATAGAATGGAACTCTACAAATATGTTTCACACGCTGATATTCTAAGTATCAATGATGAACTATTTCAAAAATATATGCGAGGATTTTAATTTGAGTGAAAATAATCAAGCAGCATTTAAGGTATTATCAGACAAAGAACACGTTTTAATGAATCCCGATATGTATATCGGTGCAACATCATCGGAACCATTTGAAGTATTGGTTGATGGTGAATTCAAGCAAATCAAGTACGTTCAAGGTCTTGCAAAGATTCTTGATGAAATTATCGATAATTCGATTGATGAAGCGATTCGAACTAATTTCAAATTTGCAAATCAGATTAGCGTGACGTTCAAAGATAACACTTTCTCTGTATCTGATAATGGTCGTGGTATTCCACAAGATATGGTTGAATTGCCTGATGGTACAACAGAGCCGCGACCAATGGCATCTTGGACAAAAGCACGTGCTGGTTCGAATTTTACGAAAGACCGCACAACAATCGGTAAGAACGGTATTGGTAGTGCGCTTACAAACTTCTTTAGTACCAGCTTTGTTGGTGAAACATGTGATGGTAAAAATCTTGTTACTGTGAAGTGTACAAACAGCGCAGAGCATGTTAGCTACACAACAAAAGCGCATACTGAAAAAGGTACCAAAGTAACGTTCACACCTGATTTGACGTTGTTCAATCTGTTCAAAATCAATGATGATTTTGCTGATGTAATCATGAGTCGATTGCATACGTTAGCAGTGTGTTTCCCAAGTATCAAGTTCAAGTTTAATAACAAAGTTGTGCCGAATAGTTTCACAAGTTTCATGCATAATTTTGGTTCTACTGTTCATCACAATGCTAAGGGTCACAGCGTATTCTTTGCATCGTCTGAAACGGGTTTCAAGCAATTGTCTTATGTGAACGGTGTACATACGAAACAAGGTGGTGCGCACGTTGATGGAATCATGAATTCGATTTCCGATGAAATGATTGTGATGATTAAGCGCAAGTACAAAATTGAAGTGAATCGAGCGCGTATCAAAGACAATATGCTGTTGTGTGTATTCTTGCGCGACTTTGTTGGTGCAAAATTTGATTCACAAACAAAAGAACGTTTGAGTAGCACTTGGGCGCAAATTCGTGACCACATGAATTTAGATTTCAAGAAACTGGCAAAGAGTGTTGTTGAAAATGATGACATCATTAAACCAATTATCGCTGCTGAACTAGCACGTAAAAATGCTGCGGATGCTGCTGCCGCTGCTAGAGCGCAGAAAAGTGCAAAGAAAGCGAAAGTTGCAAAACACATCAAAGCAAGTTCACTTGGTAAAAAGCCGTGTACGTTGTTCTTGACAGAAGGTGATTCTGCGATTGGTTATTTGCTTAAAGTGCGTGACGGTGATACACAGGGTGGTTTCCCATTGCGTGGTAAAGTGTTGAACGTGCATGATTTATCTGATGCCGAAGTGTTGAAAAATACTGAAATTCAAAATCTTGTTTCGATTTTTGGTGTAGGATTACATAGTAAAGAATCACCAGCTTATGATAAAATTGCAATTCTTACCGATGCTGACCAAGACGGCGTTGGTGCAATTTTCCCGCTGTTGCTGAATTTCATGTACAAATATTGGCCTCATTGGTTTGAAGAAAAACGAATCTGTTTTGTACGTACACCAGAATTCATCAGTACGAATGGTAAGAAAACAGTTTGGTGTTACGATAAAA
>JBOFQK010000295.1:0-31229 GCA_051660865.1 Culicoidibacterales bacterium
CGTTTTTGATACAAGTAATGCATCGTACTAATGGAAACGGATGTACCCACCTAAAAAGTTCAAGAAATCATATAATAACAGTGAAATGATGCGCGTAGCGCATTGACGCTACGCGTCACAATAATAATGACCATGTAAAAGTTATCAAGTATATAATATATTATAGAGTTGATAACTTAAACATTTGATTTATAACGATATTTTTTTATTCATTTATCATGCGATTACATGATATGTAATTTTCAAAAACATGTTTACAACCATCACTTGTTCTGATAATATGGTTTTCATGAGTTCGAAACAGAATTTATTAAACGATAAAATCACTTGACAACGTTAAATATCTGTTTTAAACTCTGTTCAACACTTAGGAGATAAAATGTTTTTCTGGTATTGCATTATCGCTGTAGTGGTCTTTCTTCATGCGTTGTATGAAATCAACACTGACTATTCGCCACCAGTAACTAACTACGAACACACAAGTATTTTTGTGTATTGCTTGCTCCGAGCTGTACTTTGGTTTATAATCGTTCCATACATGATTCGTAATCACTTAAAGGACTGACAATGTTTTTCCCATTCATTTTGAAATTCATGATGCTTGTGTGTCTACTTTCATCTTGCATTAGTATTGTTGGGCTTATTGCTGTGATTCGAAAGCTTGTATTCGGATGATTTATTTTTCTGTATTGATGTGCTTGGTGTACATCACGTTAAAGGAATGAAATGGAATTTTATTTAATCGTTGCTATTGCATGTTTTCTTGTTTCTATGTATGCTTCTGTGCGTCTCATGGGATGGCCAGACACTGGATTTGAAACGTTTTGCATGTTTTTAATCTTTGCAATTCTAAGTTTCATTTGGATTGTCGTGTTCTTGTTGTTGTGCTACTATTTGGTGGAACGTTATTTTAAAAAGAAAAAATTTAAGGAAACAAAATGCAAATTGAATCAATGATGATTGCGGTATATTTGATTATGCCGACCGTAGTTATGCTTGCTGCAACTTACTTTTACAAAAAGAAAAAGGACTAAAAATGGACTTCAAACGTTATAACAGTATCGAAAATCACACAAACGCAAAATTCATGCGCATGGTTGCTGAACGCGGTTTGTTTGAACCATCTATCGTATGGACAGCGCGTGAAAAAGTTCACGGTGCTAACTTTGGTTTCTGGTTCGATGGTTCAAACTTCAAATTCAGCCGTCGCTCTGATTTCGTTGATTTCGACACTGAACAATTCTTTGGTTTCCAAAATATCGCTGTGAAATACACGAAACAGTTTGAAGAAATGTATAATGATATGGTTGCACAGCGCCACATTTCATTCGGTGAAACAATGGTCATTTACGGTGAACTTGCTGGTACAATGCCAAGCGGTAAATCAGTACAATGCGAAGTTGAATATGGTCCGCTTGATTTTTATGCGTTTGATATGATTCTTGGTTCTCGCACAGTCAATGATACCGAACTTGAAAATCTGAGCGAAACTTATGACTTCAAAGTTGCACCGCTGCTGAAAATCGGTACTTTTGAAGAACTCACACAATCAATCCCAGTTGATTTGCAATCTGTTGTAAATGAAGACGGCGTAAACATTCGCGTCGGTACGACAAATATTGCAGAAGGTTATGTCTTGAAACCAAACGTACCACACTGGATTGGTGCTGGTCATCGTGTGATTTTCAAGTGCAAGAATGAAAAATTCGCAGAAGGCAAAGGTAAAACAAAAGTTAAATCTGTGTTTGTGCCGCTGTCAGAAAAAGACCAAGATATTTTATCAACAGTCGAAAGTCTGATTACTGAAAATCGCTTGAAAAACGTTTTGAGCAAATATGGTGTGCCACAGTTGAAAGACTTCGGTATTATCGTCAAGCTGCTCTTGCAAGATGTAAACGAACAGATTGTGACTGATGAACTAATCGGCACTTCTGGTGGTGATGATATTCCTGCGCTGAATAAAGAAGTTGGTGCGCTGTTGTCTAAGCTGATTCGTCCACATTGGGTGAATATCTGCAACAACGAGTTTTAAAACTCTGAAATTGTGATATAATATCGCAATAACAAAAGGAAATTTAATGACCGAACAACAAACGCTAGATGTATCGCGCATGGATGAATTGCTGGCACTCCCACCCAAGCAAGCTCTCAAAGGCCTTCGGGCTTATTGCAAAGAGCTTTACGGTGTGAGTCCGGGCATGGGTAACGTTCAGCACTGTGTAGATTTTATCTATAACAAAGCTGATGGTATCGAAAACACGACTGTTAAAAAGATTGTATCAAACGCACCACCTGACATTGACACTAACCGAGTGACTTTAGATGAACAGCCAAAATCAATTGAACCAGCAATCAAACTCCCAATCGAACCAGTTGTCAAAGCTCCAGACTTGCCAGCAGCGACGAAACCGACTATCAGCAAATCGCCTTCGACGCCGGTAGACTATTCAACATTCCGACCAACAATTCAATTAAGTGGTCGTGGTGTGACAGCATTCATGAGTGTGCCTTATTGGATTCATGATTGGGTCGCTACTAATGCTGAATGGAAAACTAAAATTGCCGAAACTGATAAGAGTTGGCACAGTACATTGAAAACTATGGTATACTACATCAATATTAATGGTTTTGTGAATGTACGTGAATCGCGCAATAGCATTGTGTACAACATCAAATAACATCAAACGCCTTCGGGCGTTTTAGATCAAATGGAGAAAATATGATTAAAGTAATTTTTGCGCATAGTACAGGTCCAGATAATCATCACGCGTTTGGATATTTTGACAATCTGCCATGGAAACACTTACCAGAAGACTTGAAACAATTCAAAGAATTCACAAAAGATTGTGTATTGCTCATGGGCGCACGAACTTTTGAAAGTCTGCCTAGCAAGTTGCCGGGTCGTATGCATGTTGTTCTTTCATCAAAAACAGTTCACGCTAAGAACGGTGATACGCCAGATATGTGCATCACACAAATGCAAGTTCCTGATATTCTCGGTATGCTGACTGATTTATGTGGTCAAACTGTTGCGGTTATCGGTGGTCCTGCATTGATTGAAGCTTGTATTCAATATGCTGATGAAGTTCGAATCACAGAAGTGCATCAAGTAAATGACTATACCGTTGATATTGACGTTGACAGCATCAAAGAAAGCATGTATAATCACACATTAGAAACTCAAGAATTCAATGGGTTTACCGTTTCAACATACCGGAAAAAATAAATGACATTACAAGAACTATCAGAAAACTTAATCGAAACGAACAAAGCTATTGTGAACGTTGTTGCTGTGCTTGAAAAACAAGCGAATGCTATCACTCAAATTCAAGGTGCAATTTCACAACATCACGACTTGATGAAAAATCACAATGATTGTATTGGTGAATTGCAAACTGCTACTGTTGAATTGCAAAATGCTGTGATTGAAGTGCGACAACATTTGGACGTTATTAAAAATAGCGCACCAGATACAACCGCAAGTGGTATCATTCTTGGTCGCGGGGGCTTCTAAATGCAACAATACCTGAATTTAATGCAGCATGTTATTAATACGGGTATTGACGTACCAGAGCGCACTGGAGTCGGTATGATTTCAGTGACTGGTGCATATGCTCGATGGGATTTAAGTGAAGGTTTTCCAGCAATGACTACAAAGCAGCTTGCATGGAAAGCTGTTGTTGCTGAATTACTTTGGTTTCTAAGTGGAAGTTCTGACCGTCGCGAACTGCAAATCTTGCAGCATGGTAATTTTGATGATAATCGTTTCGACATTTGGAAAGGCAATTGTATTGATGTTGCTGCGAAAAAACCAAGTCGATTTAACGGTTATAATGTAGGTGAAATGTACTCTACGCGTTGGCGCGCTCTTGATGCATTCCCGCATGATTTCATCGAATTCAGCCCAGTTCAAGATACTGATGAATATCAATTGCCTGATATTAAACCAACTGTTTATGGTGTTGGTATTCGTACTGGTGAAACTGATATTAGCTCAGGTATCAATCATCGAATTTATCGACTGTGGAAACGCATGATTGAGCGTTGCTATGGTGATAATCCGAAATACGCAAAGAACAAAGGTACTGTATTTGTTGCGCCGCGCTGGCAAGTGTTTGAAGAATTTCACAAAGATATTTTCTGCGTGAAAGGTTTCCACAAGTGGGTAGATGGTGAATATGAATTAGACAAAGATTACTACAATCCTTGGTTGTATTCTCGCAACACATGCGTGTTTCTGTCTAAGAGCTTCAACAGCAGTTTAGCAGCGGGTGGTGGCAGTAAAACTGCAAAATGTTACAAAATTGAAGGTAAAACGTATTGCAATTTGAACTCAATTGCTGTAGCATACAATAAAAGTACAACAACAGTTCTGCCGTATTTGAAAAAGCAAAATATCAATGTTGAAGTTCTTGAAACGACAACAAAAGAAAAGCTGATTCGTCCAAAGATTTACATTGACCAGATTCAAAAATTGGTTGATGATATTGAAGAACTCAAGATTAATCCACATGCATCGTGTGGTCGTCGTTTGATTATTGACGCGTGGAATCCTGAGCATGAATCAAATGCTGTGCTTGCAATTTGTCATCCGATGGCTGAATTCTTTGTGCGCGGTAATAAATTGAGCTGTTCGTTTACAATGCGCTCTAGTGACGTGTTTCTTGGTCTACCATTTAACATTGCATCTTATGCGCTGCTGACTCATATCATTGCGTCTGTGACTGGTTTGGAAGTCGGTGACTTGACGTACTTGGGTGGTGATGTACACATTTACAAAAACGCGATTGAGCAAGCAAACATTCAGATTGGTCGAATTCCAATGACTTTACCAACTCTCAAAATACCAAAAATTACTGGTGATTTGAAAGATTTGAAAGTGTCTGATTTTGTACTTGAAAACTACAATCCGATGCCTGCAATTAAAGCTGAAATGGCAGTTTAACCATTGACACAACGACTTGAATATGTGAAAATGTTCAAGTCGATTTAGATCACTCAAAAGGAAGTAAAATGGATTTATTCAATAATTTGATGGAATTGTGTATTGACCAACGCAAAGAAAAGTTCTACTTTGTTGACGCAAAAACGCAGCATATGAACGTGCGAACGTTTGGTTATCACTTTGCATCGTATGAAGACTGGCTGCGCCCAGACGCGTTAGAAGCGCGTGGAATCATGTTCGAAATCGATGAAGCTGGTCGTCCAGTTCAAATTCTTTCTCGACCAATGGCAAAGTTTTTCAATTACAATGAAAACCCGCTTGCAATGGATTTCGATTTAACGCAAGTTGATTACTTCATGACAAAAGAAGACGGTTCATTGATTTCATCGTACATGGACAATGGTATTGTTAAACTCAAAAGCAAAATGAGCTTGACATCAGTACAAGCGCAAAGCGCAACAAATCACCTTTACAAAGTGCCGCAAGCTGATTTGCTCAAGTTGATTGAATATTTTGAAAGTCTTGGTTACACTGTGAACATGGAATGGGTTAGCCCTGACAATCGCATTGTACTTGACTACGAATTTAATGATTTACGCATTTTGAATATTCGACATCGTGATACTGGTGTTTATGTCGATGTACATGAATTGCTGAAAAATGACACGTATCGAAAATATTCAACGTTTTTGTTTACGCATCCTGAATATTCTGATTTCATTGCTGACACAAAAGCAATGCTAGGTATTGAAGGTTACGTTGTGAAAATGAAAGACGGTCGTTTCTTCAAAATCAAAACTGATTGGTATTGCGCGTTACACCATACAAAAGATTCGATTAATTCGAACAAGCGTTTGTTGCAAGCAATTGCAAATAATACGTCCGATGACTTGCGCGGTATGTTTCATGATGATAAGAAAGCACTTGAAAAGATTGCTATCTTTGAACAGCACTTTTTCAATTTTGTGCGTGTGTGTAATGACGCAATCATTACAAACGTCAAAAGCCTAGCTGGCGTTTCGCGCAAAGACTATGCAATTGGTATGCAAAAAGCATTCCCTAATCATATGGGTTTCTGCTTTAGCATTGCAATGAAACTGTATGGTAAACCAATTGATGCTATCGATACAATCATTGATTCGATTGTTGAATACATCATTAAAAAGCCAGAACAATTCTTACCTCCGGGTTTTTCTGCGGAAAAAGATGTACAACTGGTTGACTTGTCGTAAAAACTGATATACAATAACGACTTAAATCTGATAAATCAATCCGCGAGAAATCGCGGGTATCTAAACTTACTTTAAAGAGAAAATATGAAACCTATTCTAACCCGAGCTATTGAAGCACTCCAAGCACACCCAAACGTTAGTTTCACTTCTGCGGAACTCGCTGCTGAAATTCTGAAAGATGTACAATTCGCAGTGAAATATGAAATGAAATTGGCTAAACGCGATTACATCAATAAGCGTGTAGCTAAACAAAATCGCGCATTGCGTCAATTGACTGAAACAATCACGACTCTTGCACCTCGTATTTCGAACTTCTTTGGTATGCGCGTTACAAAACTGAATGGTCGTTTGTCGTTTTTGTATTCGCATGTTTATGTGCCGCAACCGTTGTTCACTACACCAGCACCAGCATCACCGTTTGCAGTAGTGCAACCACCAGTTGTAGAAGAAAAACCAGTACAACAAGCAAAACCGTCTGTTATCAGCCGTGTGTTGCGTTTCTTTAAGCGTGGTTGATATGGAAGTCAAACAATACGAAGACCTGTCTGAATTGGAAAAGTTAGTCACTAAACGCGCATTAGAAGCGTGTTTACGACTGGGCAAACAAGAAATTACTTTCTTTAAAGCGGATGGTACTGTACGCGTTGCACAAGCGACACTACGCGGTACTATCATCACCGAGTCGATTGGTGTTGAAAGCTCTAATAAAGAGTTCAAACCAGCTAAACCACGCGCCGAAAGCTTAGAACAATGTCGGTTCTTTGATACTGACATCAATCAGTTCCGTAGCTTTAGCATTCGCAATCTTATCTCCGTCGGTGGAATTCCGATGACTGATTTGATTACGATATAAGAAAAAGACCAGATTAATTCTGGTCAAGATCATTGACAACATGAATACATGCTGTTAAAATCGTGTCTTACTTGATTGGAGATACAAATGCATAATTTCACATACAACCTAATCAATTATTTGATTAATCGTGGTGTCTGTGAGTCGTTAGCGATTGATGTTTCGCGCAATATTGAAATTCCTGATCTTGGGTATGGTGAATTTAGTAAGTTTCTAATTGGTTACGTCGAATTCACTGTTCATTGGCGTGGACTCGAAACAAACAAGCGTTATGTGTTTCATACAAATCGTTTTCATGTTATCAATTTAATTGGTTGACAAAAACACAATTTGTTAGTAAAATGAAGTCTAATTAATTGGAGATATAAATGTTTGAAATTCTAAAGCCCGGTATGTGTGCGCTAGTTCACCCTGAATGGTTTGATGAAAAAGGTGAACCGATCAAGTGTTGGATTCTTGACTCTAATCAGAATGACGATCATTCAATTGCTGTGACCCGCGTTGATGTCAAAAAGCATGGTTGCACTACGGTTGATGATTTTCGGAAACACAAAGTTTATCAACGAAATGATTATTGGTATGTTCCTCGTGAATATTTTCTTCAAATTGTGGAGTAAAAATGGATTACGCAACGTTTAAGCAATTACACTCAGAAGAACAACTTGTTATCTGCTGTGATTCTGGGCCGTTCATGCAAGGTGATTTTGTCTATGCACTTTCAAGTGACATGACTAAAAATGAAGTTACGGTTTACGACGGTAAAGATGTGCTGCGCAAATCGACAACAACTTTGGATAATCTCGAAATCGCAAATTGGTGATAAAATGATTGCTGGCACTCGAATGGTTTTGAGACACGGTATCAAGCGTGAGACATACGACGAAAGTCCTATTATGTTTGAAGCTGGTACACCTGTGTTTGTGATTAATAGCAAGTTCAATACTCCGAATTATGTTGCTGTAACGACCAGCATTGACGGTGTGCCGCATAATTGTCTTGACGTGCAATACATTCAAATGCGCGACATCGAAATCAACGAACAAACATGGTTTTATGTAAACACTTGTATGTTGAAATAATTTTGAAATATGGTTTACAAGCTGCTCAAACCGTGTATAATGAAATACATCAGAAGAACAACTGAACAAATGTTCAAGAGCCAGTCCTAGACTGATTAGTAATTAATTAGAGTGAAAACATGGATAAAAGTATTCCGCAAGCCTTCGGTGAATGGGTTATTTTGGAATGTACAGCTTCACGTGTCGGTGAAGAAGTCGTTTCAGCGGGTGGTATCGTTACTGGTGTTCGCAAACAAGGCGACATTCCACTTTACGGTACTGTGATTAGTTGTGGTTTTGAAGTTCCTGAAAATGTCAGTTCGCAAATTATGCAAAAGAATGTTGCATTGCCGAACGGTCAAATCAGTAACGTTCCTGACCCACGGATTGCATTTGGCGATATGAAAGCTGATTCAACACAGTGTCGAATTTTCGTCACGTGTCATTATAAGAGTATTAAAGCATTGTACTTTTATGAACGTGCTGAACGCACCGAATCTGCTCCAACTGAGCTAGAGCAAATCAAACCAGTGTCAATGTTAGCATCAGCTACAGTTGACGACATGAAAAAATATCTATAAGGTTTAAATCGTGATTAAAATCAAACGCAGTGAAAAATTAGCAGCCATCATCGAAGCGGCAGTTGATGAACAGTTCAATCAATACCAAGCTTTGAAAACATCAAATCAAGGTTGTTCGATTGACGTGATGAAACAAATCGTCGCAGAATTTCATGATTCACACGTGCCAGCAGTTCGCGCAATCGTACATGAAATCCGTCAGTTTGATGAACAGTTTGACGCATTGAAATATGCTAAATCGCTTACACCAACAGCGCGATTAGTTGTACGAATGAAAGTTCGCACACTCTAATCATTTAATAACAACTAAACCAAATCTACTAATTACATAAGAGAATATAAAAATGTCAGGAAAAGCAACTACAAATAAAGCCGCGTACACTCGTTACGAAAACTCTAACCACTACGCTAAAAACAAGCGTAAACGCGTTGCAGCGCACGTTGCGCGTCATCCAAACGATGAACAAGCCGCTGATGTGATGAAAGTTGTTGCGAATGCAACTAAGCCGACACGTGCTGGTTATCGCGGTCCTAAGAATGGTCCAAAGCTTTCTTCTGCTACTAAGCAATTGCAGCAAATCACTCGCATGATGAAGCAGTTGAAAAAAGCTGCTGAAAAAGCACCAAAAGGCAAATTCATGCTTGGTAAAGAAGGTAAATTCTACACAGTAGAACAACTCAAATCTGAACTTGGTTTGGATTTGTATGTACCTGCTCCAGTAGCAAAACGCAAACCAAAACCAAAATCTGGTAAATAATTTTCAAAGCGCATCTTCGGGTGCGCTTTTTTGCGTTCAAAGCTTGCGTTCTATACTCATTCGTGTATAATGAACTGGTTAAAGGAGATTTTATGTTTATTGGAAATTTGAATACGCGTGATTCAGATAGTTTTGTTGGAACTGAATTATCGAAATTAATCACATACGTTGTCGAAGTTGATTCATTTAGTCGTCATCGTCTAATCGTTGATACAGATTGCGTTGAAGTCATTTCGAATGGTGGTCGCGTCATCAATGTTGGAATGTTTGGTGATTTGCCCGTGTGTATGGTTCTCACTGTTATTACTGTGAACGACCAGTATGTTTTGATGTATGAACCAACTAGCTTGCTTGTGCATTATGGTATGATTGAAGACTGGCTGAAAGAAAACTATCCACATTTGTTTGAAGAATCGCGTCATCGAAAAACTGATGCACAAAACTTTCATAATGTGATACACTATACGGATGATTTGAATGATTAATATTAATCTACATTGCTGCTTTATTGAACTGAATGCAGATACCGAATATTTAATTCAAGAATACGATTTGGAATTTAAACAAAGAAAACAGTATGCAGAAGGCACACTTCATGCTAAAATGTTTTCAGTTGAAGAAGAAAAGATTTGGGAAGTAATGCAAGATTTCGTCAAGTGCGACGAATTCAATATTGTTGTTGGGTTAAATGAAGTAACAATTGAATCAAAGTAGTTGCAAAAGATTTCAAATGCTGTATAATGACTTATATCGAATCTAATTGAAAAAGGAAATACCTATGTTCTGCCAACAATGTGGTACACAAATTGCTGATAACGCTAAATTCTGTGGTGATTGCGGTGCTTCTGCTTCTGCTACTGTTGTTCAGCAAGTGATTGTTCAGCAACAAAAACCATTGGGTAAAAAAGTACATCGCTCTACCGCATTCTTGCTTGCGTTTTTCTTGGGTGGCTTTGGTATTCACAAGTTTTACTTGGGCAAAACAGTTCAAGCAATTTTCATGCTACTGTTCTTCTGGACTGGTATTCCAGCAATTATCGCGTTTGTTGAAGCAGTTATCTATCTCTGTATGTCTGATGCAAGCTTTGACAACAATTACAACAAGGAACAATAATGATTAAAATCTGTAAATCGGGTTACGATTTCGAATTCAAGATGTGGAATTTTAGTGCTGGTGAAGTCGGTATTCAAATTGCTGACATCGACCAAATCAAAACTACACCGCGCATCATGATTGATTGGACCTATGAAAATGATGGTGAGATTATCGCAATCGCAAACATCGTCGATGCAATCCGCGTTATCAAGCGCAATTGTGCTGGTGATGAATTCAAGCTGATGTTGAATATGAATTACATCCCATACAGCCGTCAAGACCGTGTTTGTTATGAAGGTGAAAGTCATGCTCTTAAAGTTTTTGCTGGTATCATCAATGCAATGAAATTTGACTTGATTGTTGGTGCTGACCCGCATTCAAGTGTATGTGAAGCGTTGTTTGATAATTTTGTTGAAATTCATCAGAAAGATGCCGCACTTGATTTGGTTATGCGTGGTTTCATTCATCCACAAAATACTGTGATTGTTGCTCCTGATGCTGGTGCTGAAAAGAAAGCTTTTGCAGTTGCGAAACATCTTGGCATTGACCGCGTTATCACTGCAACAAAAACACGTGGCGAAGGTGGTAAAATTATCGGTACGAAAATCGATATGCCGCTTGACCTAGATGATGATACAGTGTATCTTATGGTAGATGACATCGCTGACCGCGGTGGTACATTCATCCACTTGGCAAATGAAATGAAACGTCAATTACCTGATGCACGTGTGATGCTTTACACGACTGTTGCGATTTACCCAGACGGTGTTGAAAAAGTGCTTGAAAGTGTTGATATGATTTTCTGCAACACAACACTGAAACCATATAACGAACAAATGTCAAGTCGTTATATCAAACTCTCTGCAATTTAATAAAGGAATTTTATGCGTTTAGATGCAATCAATGCAATCGATTTGTACAAAGCTGACCACCGCAATCAATATCCAAGTGGTACTGAATTCATTTACAGCAACTTCACACCACGCGCAAATCACTTAGCCCCTAAGTCGCGTTTGTTTGATGGTAAAGTTGTTGTGCTTGGTCTACAAGGTGTAATTCAATGGCTGTTTGTTGATTTGTTTAATGACACGTTCTTTAGCGTTGACCAAGAAACAGTTGTTGCGAAATACAAAAAACGCATGGACAAAGTATTGGGTCCAGATGCAATCGACGTATCGCATATTAAAGCACTTCACAGTCTTGGTTATCTGCCGTTTATCATCAAGTCATTGCCTGAAGGTTCTGTTGTTGATGTGAAAACTCCGATTTTCACTGTTCAGAATACACACAAAGATTTCGCATGGTTGACCAATTACATTGAAAGCGTATTGAGCGCCGAAGTTTGGAAAACGTGTACAACAGCAAGTACCGCGCGTCAATTCCGCATGTTGTTGGATGAATTTGCGCGTAAAACTGGTTGTGCACCTGAAAGCGTAATGTTCCAAGCGCATGATTTCAGCTTCCGTGGTATGAGTGGTATGTATGATTCTGCTCAAAGTTCAATTGGTCACTTGCTTGCGTTCCGCGGTTCTGACACGCTTCTGAGCTTTGACTATATTGATGAATACTATCCAACACAAGACTTTGTTGGTGGTGGTGTACCAGCGACTGAGCATAGCGTTATGTGTGCGGGTGGTAAAGTCAATGAATATGGTACATTCAAGCGATTGATTACTGAAATTTACCCACGTGGTATTGTCAGCATCGTATCAGATACTTGGAACTTCTGGAATGTTGTTGAAGCTGGTGGTATCGCTGATGCACTCAAGCAAGATATTCTAGCGCGTGATGGTAAAGTTGTGATTCGCCCCGATTCTGGTGACCCTGAATCAATTATCTGCGGTTCTGTTGAAATTATCGACTTACCACCGGGTAGCACAATTGAATTTGCTGTTGATTATCTAGTTGACCAAGAATCAAAAGAAACTCCGCATGGTGAACAGGGTAATGGTGAAGTTGAAGGTTATTTCCGCTTCAATGATGTTGTTTACAAATGCGTTGTTGAAATCGATTGGAACCGCTATGATAAGCAATATTACTACATCGACGGTTCACGCTTGATTAGTTCCGATGTTGCGGTGCTGACATCAGAGCAAAAAGGTGCGCTGCAATGTCTGTGGGAAGTCTTTGGTGGTGAAGTCAATGAAGCTGGTTTCAAAGTATTAGATTCACATATCGGTTTGATTTACGGTGATTCGATTACACTTGACCGCGCTGATAAGATTTTTAGTCGCATGATGAAACTTGGTTTTGCGTCAAGTAACTTGGTGATTGGTGTTGGTTCATACACTTATCAACATGTAACACGTGATAGCTACGGTTTTGCAATGAAAGCAACTCATGCGGTCGTAAACGGTAACAACTTTGAAATTTTCAAAGACCCGATTACTGATGTCGGTACCAAAAAATCTGCCAAGGGTTATTTGCGCGTTGAAAAAGAAAACGGCAAGTTTGTGTTGTATGACCAACAAACAGCAGAGCAAGAACAACAAGGTGAATTGAAAGTTGTGTTCAATAATGGTTTGGTACACAACAAACAATCATTCGACCAAGTTCGAAAAGTCTTTGAAGAAAGTCTATAAATTAAATCCCACTTCGGTGGGATTTTTTTCGTCTAACCCATTGCATTCTTAAATGAATCGCGTATAATTGTCTTTGTTGAGACGAATTGGAGATTGAAATGTATAGCCGCGAATATATGTTGTTGGGTCGTTTGAAACGTGATTGCGAACTGTTTCTTGAAAATGGGCGTGATGAACGTAAATTGTGGGCATTGAGTGTACCAGCCCAGATTGCTAAAATGCGTGAATTGTTTGAAGTCGTTCCACTCGCACCAATATGGCTTACAAAGTGTGATATTGATGAATTCGAACGCAAGATGTGTCCTTTGCGCGTTGAAACAATGAGCATCAACGATATTGAATACCTGTCTTTTGAAAACAATGTGATGATTTTGTGTTTCAAAGATTTGCCGGGTTTCATTCGATACGATGATTCGATTCGTCATTTCAACAACGGTGATACAGTTCGAATCAGCAAAAATTCTACTGTTGGTAAACACATCAAAGCGATTCGCTATTTTTTCATCAAAGAAGCAACCGTGTCCGATTTGTGCATCGTGTACGAAAACAGTAAACGCGTAAAATAAGTTGCACAATTCTGAAAACTCTGTATAATAGAACTTGTTGGAGAGAACTCTCTCTCCTAGATCAAAAAAGGAAACCAAAATGACTTTAGATTTCAAAACTCTCGCTTCTCAATATGTTGTTGAATTCCACAAAGAATATCTCTTGCATCACCCACAAGATTGGGGCTGCTGTGGTGCTGCAATGGTTTGCGTTTATTTTGGGCGCAAAACTAAAGTCAAAAAAGAATTGATTGCGGCTGGTGTTGTGTCTAATGATACAATCACGTTGTACGGTAAAAAATACAATGTCATTCGTGCAAATGGTGTTCCGCATGTTGGTCATCAATCAATTTCATACGCCGAAAAACGTGCTTATGCAGTTCGCCGCGCTTTCAACGAATTGCATGGTGAAGGTCTTGATGTTGTTGTACACTCTTGGGTGGATTAAATGATTGTCTTTTTAGTTTGTTCAAATGTTGATTTGGGTTATCATGTTATTGAAGCATACACGTCCGAAAGTAAGGCGAATGATTCCTGTGCTGAATTAAATCGCAAGAACGTATTGCGAAACCCATTTCGAGCTGGTAAGAATGATTATTTTGTGGAGCCTGTGACTGTATTATGATTATCAATGATATTAGACTTTTAATCAAAAAAGACGATTTAGCAAGTGCAAACAATCTGCTAAATCGATACACAACAATTATCAAAGATGAATCGAATGACGATAATCTTTGGCGCAAGAAAACATTCCTATTGCCATGTGACACAAAATATGTGAGTATCATGGTTCGTGGTGAAGTTATTGCTGTTTATGAGGCGTTATAATGTATACATCATTACATCAACTAATTAAAGCGGGCGCGTGTCGTTTGGGAATCAATAAAGTGATTTGCGCAAATGACCCTGCATATGACACAAACGATTACGTGAAACCGCGCTTTCGTCAAATCTATATGAACTTCAACATCGACAAACATCAGCCGATTTTGTTGTCGTCTATTGTTGATTCAAACGGCTCAGAAGACGCGTTATGGACACTACGCGCATTGGACATCAATACACGTGCTGTTAGTCTGGAAATCGCGTTAGAACTCGCTAGAACCATATTTCCGACGGATAATGGCGATATTATCGAACAGTTTCATTTACTCGAACGTTTTGTTAAAGGTGAAGTTGAAGACTCTGAATTCTATGACAAATGCGATAAGTTCGAATATCAGTCTTATTTGAAAGGCTACGAAAATACTAGCGGTTCAGCGATTTGTCGAATGACAACAACGATTACTTCATCACGATTTCATTTGGAATGCAATGAACATAGTTCCTATATTGCAAGTAGTGTTTTACACACGCTGAAATATCACAATCAACAAAACCACAGCAAATACGATGAAATCATCAAACAAGTTTTACAAAAACACTTGACTTCTGAGCCAGTCCGTGTAGAATAGGTCTTGTTGATTCTAATTGATTGGAGATTGTGATGAAATTTATTTTTACTGATGCAAAAGAGTGTGGTACTTTCGTTGCGCTTTGCAAGTGCGCTACAAATTATGGCGAAATGTATGAAGGTAGCGGTGTGTTTACCGTGACCGTGAATCCTGCTCTGTTTGATATTGATGAAATCAAAGTTCGCAATCTCGCAGTAGTTTACAACGGCAAAGAGGTGATTTAATGACTGAGCAACGCAAACGCAACATCGTCACTGTTGTGATTATCTCGATTTTCGTGTTCTTTGCGTTCTATCAGCCAAGAACAGCAGAATCCGCCAGTAAAGGTATTCGAATCATTGCGAACGTTGTTCGAAGTTATGAACTTGACCACGATGCAATTCAGTATCGAATTGTCGAGGACGTTTATTGCAACGACTCAAAAGAAACAAAAATCAGTGCACCAGTCAAAAACGACAATGCTGCTAGTGCTGTGATGTTTGTGCGCAAGTGTGTAGATGGTCGAGTTAGCTACTCTGTTGACTCTAGCTATACAAACAGCAAAACATTCAAACAATTTGTACCTGATGGGTTTTCAGTTGAAATCAACAAAAAGCAAATGGTTATAGAGCCATGAAAATGGTGTATAATGTATTTTTGAAATAAATGGGTAGAAATGAAAAAACAAGAAATTGAAATCTTGCAAGCAATTCCAGCAGCGGGTAAAACAAAAGCGATTCTTGAATATGCAGCAAAGACAAAAAACCGTGTGATTATCGCGTCTATCAGTTTGCAGCTTTCTAGGCAGTCATATGATTTTTTCATTAATGCTGGTGGTACACACGCATCTATTATCGATTCAACACATACTTGCGATTCCGTTCAAGAAGCATTAATCGAAGCATTGCCTGATGTACGTGTGATCTTTATCACGCACAAAACATTGGTCGATTTTCATAGATTTGATTTGATGAAAGACTTTGAATTGTTTATCGATGAAGTACCAGAATTCATTGAAATGCATCAATTAAAACTTACAGAAAATCTCGAACTGATTACGAAATATTGTAATATTAATAACAACGTTGTCACACCACACAAAGAATGTGTCAAACAATTGGAGCAGATTGCGAAAGATGGTATGGCGGAAGTTGACGTTGTATCTAAGATATTGTTTCCTGTAGTACGCGCATTATTGCAAGGTGATGTCGTGATTCTGCAAAATCGTATCTTGTATTACATCAATGACATTGCAGCAAAGCCGTGGCAACACTTCAAAAAGATTACTTTTGCGTGTGCAAATTTTAGTCAAACATTGACTGGTATCATCTTGCGTGAGTTCTACGGTTGGACGTTTGTTGAAAGTAAATTGACCGAAAACTTATTGTTTACGAAATATCCAAACAGTAGTCGCGTTGAAATTATTGTTTTAAATGAATCTGATTGGTCGAAAGCGACTGGTCAAAAAGTCATTGGTGAAAAGAGCGTTTATAACGTCATGACATCAATTGTCAGCGATTTAACTGGAAATATTCCATTCATCTATACGACAAACAGTTATAGACCGACTTTACAGCGCGGTACAAAGATTGCATACAATCCGCATGGTTTGAATAGCTATATGGGTTACACGTGCGCAGCGGCGTTGTTTAGCTTCAATCCAGCACCATGGCAAACTAGCATTTTGACGCATTTAGCATCGTCGATTGGGCTTGACCCGAAAACATTATCTAATGCGTATATTGTAAGCAGATACTTAGAACCAACGTTTCAGCTTTGCACTCGAACTGACATTCGAAATGTTCGAAGTAATCACAGAATCATTTTGATTGTGTCTGATTTACGCGCTGCCGAATATTTGAAAAGTCGTTATTTACCAGATGCAACAATCAATACCGAACATGCGCTTAATACAAAAGTTGAAAAGCGTAAGCGTGTTGAAACGACTAGAAACAGAGTCGTGAATAATTCAATACCCGGTGTATTGAAAATGACCGAAGAAGAAAAAAAGCTTTTTGCGAAATGGAAACGAACAGAGAAAATCAAACTCTCACATAAAAATGCCAATGATGTGATGAAAGCAAGAGATTGGATTTGTAGTGTACGAACACTTTGTAAAAAGTAAAACCTGTGTTATAATCTACACATAACATCAAAGAGGTAGAACAATGGCAACGATTTTCGTTGATAACAAAAAATTATATGAAGTTTTGGTTGACTGGAATGCGAAATTGGTAGATAATCCAGATACACCAATTCCAGAGTATGTCGGTGCTTCAATTTTGAATATTTCAAATGGTCTAGCACAACGATGGAACTTTGTTGGTTACACAGACTTGTGGCGTGAAGCAATGATTTCCGATGGTATCGAAGTGTGCGTTAAAAATATTCGCCATTTTGATGTTCATAAATTCTCCAATCCTCATGCTTATTTGAGTCAAATTTGTTTCCGAGCGTTTATCAATCGTATTCGAATTGAAAAGCGTGACGCTGCAATTAAAGACAAGTATTTTATGGAACATGTTTATGACGCAAACAACGCAGAATTCAGCGTGAACGTTGATATGAATATGCTTTCTGATATGTCGGTGCGCATTGACGATTACGACCGTATTGCAAAACGACCAACTTCCGATAGAATTGTCACACCGGGTGGATTAGATTTCCTCGATGAAATGAACTGTGATGATGAACTCGATTTAAACGATTAAGGGTAAAAAATGACTAAAATTGTATCACATCGTAAAATGAAAAAACGTATGCACGTGCACCGCCATGAAATTAAGCGTCTCGAAGCACTTGCAGAAAAAGCATTGATTGAAAATCTGCCCGAATCATACAAATACTGCATTAGCGTATTACGCGAAATTGCAATGAAACCACAACTACCAGCAGCCGAAATGGAAATCATGTGGAAAACGTCTAAGACGCGCATGGATGAATTGATTGTTGAAGCATACAACGCGGTAGTAGCACAATGAGCGTAATTTATCTTGGTGATTTGCACTTCGGTGCAAAGAAAGACTGCAAATACATTCAAAACGTTCAATTAGAAGCTGTTACGCATTTATGTAATCATGCTAAGAAAAACGGTATTCGTGTACTTGTTCAGACTGGTGACTGGTTCGATGTACGCGCTGGTTTATCTCAAGAAACAATGCGTTTTCAGCGTGAAGTTATTCTGCCACTTTTGCGTGATGCATTCGACACAATTCATGTGATTGTTGGTAATCACGACATGCACTTGAAAAATCAAATTCGTCCGAACAGTGTTTACGAATCATTTCATTCTGATTCATTGTTTAACGTGATTGAAGAACCAACAACAGTGTCAATTGGTGGTGATTTAGTCGATTTGATTCCGTGGGAATGTTCTGAAAACAAAGAACAAATTCGAAACTTCATTCACAAGTCTAGCTCTGAAATTTGCGTTGGTCACTGGGAATTGACTGGTTTTGAATTCTACAAAGGTGTACCAAGTACGGGTGAAGAAACTGAGTTCTTGGAAAAGTATGTCAAAGTGATTTCTGGGCATTATCATACACAGTCACAAAAAGGCAACATTCAATACATCGGTACGCCGTATACGCTGACATTAGGTGATGCAAACGATGTTCGTGGTTTCTGGGTGAAAGATGGTGAATCATTTGAATTGATTCAAAATCCGAATTGCTGGCATCATAAAATTCATTACAACGAAAAGTTTGACACTAGCACGATTAAAGGCTATACTGGCAAAGTAGTTCAGATTATCGTTGAAAAAACTGATGAACGTTTGGAAAGCACGTTGACCATGCTTGAAACTGTTTGTCATGAACTAACACAAAAGTATATCGAAGAATTTCAGTTCGAATCGTCCGAAGACATCAAGCCGCAGAATTTACTTTCAATTGTAAATGAATTCGTTCAAGCTCTTGATGTGACCGATGATGAAAAGACAATGATTGTCGGTATGATGCGAAATCTACATGCAGAGGCAAGCGAATAATGGATATTAATTTCAAGAGCATCACATACTCAAACATCATGAGTGTTGGTGCTAGTCCGATTACTGTTGAACTTGATACGTGCGTCAAGACATTAATTACTGGTACGAATGGTGCTGGTAAAAGTACGATGATTGAAGCGTTGTGTTTTCTACTGTACGGTAAACCATTCCGTAACATCACGAAAGCACAGCTTATCAATGCTGTGAACAAAAAAGCATTATTAGTTGAAGGTACTTTCACCGTCGGTAATAATGAGTTCTATATCAAGCGCGGTATCAAACCGAACATTCTTGAAATTCACAAAAACGGTGAACAGATTCCCGAAATGGCGTCTGTTACTGAATTTCAGAATTACTTCGAAACTGATTTGCTTGGTATTTCACTTGAAAGCTTTAAACAAATTATCGTATTAGGTACTGCTGGTTACATTCCATTCATGGAATTAAGCACACCGAAACGTCGTGATTTGGTTGAAGACCTTCTTGATGTTGCTATTCTTGGTGAAATGGAATCCTTGAATAAAGCGCATGTGAAAGAACTGACCGCAAACATGAATGCTATCACGTCATCGACGGAAAGCAAAGAGCGCGAGAAAGCTACTGTACAGCGTGGAATCGACGCACAGCAAGCGCAAACAGAATCGTTGATAGAAACACAGTCTGGTCAATTGCGTAGCCTAGTGGCCGGTATACGTGACTTGAACAACGATGCTGCAACAGCCGCAAGTGCAAGTATGAACTTGATTGAACCATCAGAAGACGATTTGAATGTCAAGATTGAAGACTTGAAAATTGAATTCAACAAAATCGATTATCAAGAACAAATTGATGCTGTGATTGTACCAGATGATGCTGATTTGAAAGCTGAACTCGAAACTGTTGCGGTCCCAGTCAAGCCGATTATCGATGTTGAAAAACTGAAACTTGATGAATCAAAATCATATGAAAAATCAATTGCTGATTTACCAATGATTGCTGATTTACCAGATGATGTACCACCATATGTTGTTGGTTACAGTGACGTTCTTGATACAGCCGAAATTGTTTCACAAATCACTGAAATCAAATTCGACATCAAAAACTACAAATCGATTTTGAAATTCCACGAAACTGGTGGTGATTGTCCAACATGCGGTTCAAGTGCGGATTCGTGTGATAACACAGACGATTACAAAACGTTGTTGCAAACACGTGAAACCAAATTGGCTGTTTTAGAAGCGCAATTGGAAAACGTTGTCAAAACACATACTGAAAAAACAGCAGAAGAATCGAAACGCTACGGCGAATATTTGATTACTGAAAAAGCATATCAAGAAGCTGTGCAAAAACATCGTCTTGATTCAATTCAGCGTGAAAACGATTTGGCGTCAATCAAACGCGAATATGAACGTGTGATTGATAAAATTGATGCTGATGCGAAAAGCGTAGAGCATGATTATGCATTGCGTTTGAATACATACACAGCCAGAATTGATGCAATCAAAGCAGCACACAATCAAAAGATTGTTGAACAAAACGCATTAATTGCAAGTCTGAAAGCCGAAATGCAATCTGCTGGTTCTGTTCTCGAATCGAAAATTCTTGCATTGCGTACTGAGTTTGATGCTAAAGTTGTTGAAGTCGAAGCAATGCGCACTCGACTGAATGACAAAGTAACAATGATTAAGGCGCAAGTTGATGAAGAAACAAAACGCGCAAAAGATTTAAAAGCTGCGATTGACAAGCTACGCGAAACCAGTTATGATACGTCTGAGCTTGATAAGCTGACCGACGAAATCAATGAACTCAAATTGAAAAAGTCTGAACTGTTCGAGCAAAACTATTGTCGTGGTATCATTTCGTCTATGTTGAAAGACAATGGTATCAAAGCTTCAATCGTTAAAAAGTATATTCCAGTTTTCAATAAGAAAATCAATGAATATCTACATCGTTTGAATGCTGACTATAGCTTCCACTTGAATGAAAGTTTCGAAGAAACGATTAAATCGCGTGGTCGTGAGAGCTTTGCATATGCAAGTTTCTCAGAAGGTGAAAAGACTCGAATTAATTTAGCATTGCTCTTTACATGGCGTGATGTTGCTAGTATGATTTCGGGTGTGAATATCAATTTATTGATTCTTGATGAAGTTGCTGATGGTAGTTCAGACGCCGATGGTGTTGCTGCAATCAATAAGATTCTTGATAATCTGAACAGCAATGTGTTTGTGATTAGTCATCGTACTGAAAACGTTGA
Source organism: Culicoidibacterales bacterium (assembly GCA_051660865.1). Classification (GTDB taxonomy): domain Bacteria; phylum Bacillota_I; class Bacilli_A; order Culicoidibacterales; family ZOR0006; genus ZOR0006. Next base: position 21,305 of record JBOFQK010000295.1, read on the forward strand.
TGATAGTTTCCAACGACATATCAAGATGAAAAAACAAGGTCGTTATACAGTACGGGAGCAATAATGTTTGACAATTGGAGTGTAACGGAGCCAGATGTGCGTACTTTTACATTGACACTTCGCAACAACATGAGTCATAATATCACCGTGACGTTCGAGCAGTTGAAAGAACGTTTCGGTGATGATGTTTACCAAGTGCTAAACAATCGTCATAAGTATTGGTTTGCATTCGAGGACAAAGTATGATTAAAATTGGTGAAGACGAGGGTTTAAGTGTAATTGCACGTAAAGCATGGGCGTTTGTCATTGATGAACGCACCAAAACGATGTTGCAATCAGTTTCACCCGAAATTCGTTTTAGTTACTACAAAGAGCTTGACACGTTAGTGATTAAGCATTACAATGAAATTCGAAAATACGATAGCGATTATCCGCAATCAAAAGAATATTGGTTTCTTGATGCTGCTTTTGCTGCATTAAAAGAGTTTACAAATCAATAAAATGCTGTATAATACACATTCAAATTAAATGGAAAAACAAATGAAAATTAGCAAACCTACTCTCGACATCTTGAAAAACTTTTCTTCAATCAACGGTTCTATCCTTATCAAAAAGGGTGACCAACTCATGACGAAAAGCACAAACAACAATATCTACGCAGTTGCGAAAATTGAAGACGCGATTGATTTTGAAATGGGTATCTATGATTTGGGTCAATTCTTGAATCTCATGGCGTTGTTTGGTACTGATACCGATTTGACTGTTGATGGTGCGTCTCTTGTTCTCAAAAATGGTAAGTCAAGTGCAAAAACTAGCTTGTCCGATAAATCAGTGATTGTTCATCCGAAATCTGTTTTGACTTTCCCAGTTGCCGATGTGCTCTTTGACTTGTCTCAAGACCACATTCAAAAATTGTTGAAATCTGCTGCGATGTTGGGTTTGACACAAATCAAATTCTCAAACACTGCAAACACTGACAAAATCGTTGCAAGCGGCTGGCGTGAAGAATCTCAAAATGAATACGCAATTGAAGTTGCTGATTATGATGGTGATGCATCGTTTGAATTCAATGTTGCAGTAGCCAACTTGAAATTGATTGATGGTGATTACAAAGTTTCTATCAGTCAGCATGGTGCGATTCAGTTTGAAGGTAGTGCAGCAACGTACATTGTTGCACTCGAAGCAAACACCGTGTACAATGACTAATTAATGAATACCCACTTCGGTGGGTTTGATCTTATAAAGGACTGATATGAACACAACATTAAGCGCAATTCGAAACGCATATGCATGTGCCGAAGGTTACAATAAATTGGTGCGTGGTTTGACTGACGATTATAAAGAAGTTTCGTGTAGTGATTATTTGTCGTATTATCACCCTGAACCAATTTCATTTAAACAAATTTTTGATATTTGTGGTTTGTATGATGCGATTTGGTGTTTACGTCTCGCACCAAGAAAAATGGTATCGTTGTATTCTATCAAATTGCTTGAAATTTATTTCATTCACCTGATAAATTCATGTGAACACTATCGAAAACTTGTCGATACGATGTATAACTTTGTCGAACAAGACAACTACGATACCGCAGAATTTTCCGCATTTAGAACGACGATGTATGATTTGTATTGTCATCATCTGAGCAAGACAAATCGAGCACCGTTGCATATATTGGAATTTGTTAGTGCGATGTACAATATTGTAGTTTCGTTGAACTGTGATTATTGCCAGACGTTTCCAGCGTTTCGCGATGACGGTAGGATTCAAGAACGAGAAAAAGCGACTGAAATTTTTATCAAAATGTTTGGTGAATGATGCGAAAGAAAACGACCGAAGAATTCATTGCCGATGCAATCAAAGTGCATGGTGATTTGTACGACTACAGCTTAGTTGATTATCGAAACAGCAAAGTCAAAGTCAAAATCATTTGTAGCGAACACGGTGTTTTCGAACAAATACCAAATGACCATTTAACAAAACATGGTTGTGCTAAGTGTGGTGGTTCAGCAAAACACAATCGTGACGAATTCATCGAAAACGCAATCAAAGTGCATGGCACTAGATACGACTACAGCTTGATAGAGTATACAGGCAATAAAACTAAAGTCAAAATTGTATGCAAAGAGCATGGTATTTTTGAGCAGGTTCCAAACAGTCACTTGAGTGGTTTTGGTTGTCCAAAATGTACATCAAAGCAGTCAAACACATCGGAATTTATTGAAAAGTCAATCAAAGTTCATGGTGATTTGTACGACTACAGCTTAGTTGATTATACGACGAAAAGAGAGTATGTAAAAATTGTGTGCAAAGAGCATGGTCCTTTCTCACAAACACCATCAAATCATTTGGCTGGGTATGGTTGCATAGAATGTGGTATTGCAAGTAATCGAAAAACGCAAGACGAATTTATTTGTGAAGCAAGTTTTGTTCATGATAATTTGTACGACTACAGCTTAGTTGATTACAAATCAACACACAAACATGTAAAAATTGTTTGCTCTAAACATGGTACTTTCCCACAAACACCATCGAGTCATTTGAATGGTGCTGGATGCCCAAAATGTAGTAACATTGTGAGTAAACCTGAAATTGAAGTCTTTGAATTCATCAAGACACTGACCAACGATGTTCGGCAATCAAATCGTAAGATATTGAAACGAAAAGAGCTTGACATTTATTGCGCGTCCGATAAAATTGCAATTGAATTCAACGGAATGTATTGGCATTCTGATAAAACGATTGAAACTCATGGTAAATCAAAATACAAACACTTGCATAAAACGCTAGAGTGTGATAAACTGGGTATCAAGTTGTTTCATATCTTTGAAAATGAGTGGCGACACAACAAAGATATTTGGAAAAGTATTCTTACTAGAGCATTCAATAAAGCCGAGTTCAAGCGCGTGACGCATGAACAGCAAATAACGATTGATGATGCTCAAATATTTTTCAAATCAAACAGTTTTGAAAAAGCGCGTGAATCTGCTGTTGGTTATTATTCTGATAATGAGTTGATTGCTGTGCTTTCTGATGATATACTGGTGTATAAATTAAATGTTACATCAAACATCAAACCAAAGAAGTTAAAATTTAATGCACGAATGCCTGAAAGTGTGTTAGAATATGAATTAATTGAAATGAGTGAACCAAATGCATTGATGCACAAGAATTTACGTATATTTGATTCAACAAATATTGAATCTGATTATGCAAATCGTTGTATGTGTATTTGGGATTGTGGTTATAAATTGTGTGAATAATATAGGAAACAATATGAATACAAATCCAAAGCAGTGGATGTGGGAACAAAAATATCGCCCGACAAATCTAGCAAATTGCATTTTGCCAACTAAAGACATTGAAGTGTTTTCTGGTATCATCAAATCAGGTCGTATCCCTCACTTGTTATTGTGTTCGAAAAGTCCGGGCACTGGTAAAACGACAATGGCACGTGTACTGTGTAATGAACTTGATGCCGAAGTGATGTTTATCTCTGGTGGTGAAATGCGTATTGATGACTTGCGCGGTAATATCACTCGATTTGCATCAAGCATGACGATGAAGAAAGGCGGCAAAGTCTTGATTATCGATGAAAGTGATAACGCGGGCCTCAAGTCAGTTTTGCAGGAGCTACGCAGTTGGATGGAAGCGTACAGTCACAATTGTAGCGTGATTATGACGTGTAACAATGCAGAAGTAATTCCAGATGCAATCAAGAGTCGTTGTCGTGTCATTGAGTTCGGTAATCCGACTGCTGATGATAAAAAGCGAATGATGAAAGAAATGATTGTTCGTTGCGAAAAAATCTGTGAACTCGAAAACGTCACAATCGAATCACGCAAAGCTGTTGCATCACTTGTAATCAAGAACTTCCCTGACTTGCGCGGCACCATCACTGAGCTTGATGCATACGGTAAATCTGGTGTGATTGATGAAGGTGTACTGACACAATCAAATCGCGCTACGGAAGATTTTTCGACATTGCTTGATGCGTTGAAAACAAAACAGCTTGGTACAGTTCGACAATTGGTGCCAAAATTTACTGCTGATTATGCAAGCTTTATTACATTGCTGTATAACAAGTTGTTCACTGAAATCAAACCAACATCGATTCGCATGTTGATTGGTTCAATCGCTGAAAATCAAAAACACGCTGCAACAGTGTCAAATCTTGAAATTCATATTCTTGATTTGCTAGTGACCGTTGCATGTGAAATGGAGTGGAAATGAGTTTAAGCTTTCTTTCTGGTGAAAAAGACGAAATAAACGAACATCAAGTCGCATGGTTCAATAAAGACTATGACGCGATTAAACGTTTGGCAGCAGAGTTTAAACAACCGAAAGAACAAAGTTTATTTGACATTATTGATAACGTGACTAAGAAAACTGGACACAAGAATGTTGGTGTGTTCAGTGATTACAATCAGTTTGCAATCAATAACGTTCTTTCACAACACATTCCACTTTTGGGTTATGCGTATGAATTAAATCTGATGAATGGTTTTATTACTGACCAGATGCATTATGATTATTTGTACTATGAAGTGCGAAAAATCTCATTGCCTAAAGTGAAGTTTGCGAAAATCTCTGATGATTGGACCGAACGCGCATTTGAAAAATTAATTGCGCGATATTATGAAGTGAATCAGACAAAAGCGCGTGGATATATCAATGAATTCAACACTGACCAAATTGATGTACTGAAACAAATTGTAAGCACGACCGTTGATAGTGCTGATGGTGAATTGTTAAAATTCATTCCACTGAAAGCTGATAGAACTCATACTTACAACACGATTAAAGGGTGGCAATAAATAAGAGCATATAGGAGAAATATATGCTGAATATGGTTGAAATTAAATTGTCAAACCCTGACAGTTTCTTGAAAATTCGTGAAACATTGACTCGGATTGGTATTGCTTGTAATAAAGAGAAAAAACTTTACCAATCTTGTCACATTCTACAAAAGAACAATCGGTATTTTATCGTACACTTCAAAGAGCTATTGCAGCTTGATGGGCGTGTCGTTGATATTACAACCGATGACATAAATCGTCGCAATGATATTACGATGCTGCTGTGTGATTGGAATCTATGCACGTTGCTATCTGACATCAAAGCGCCTAGACATAACTTTTTCCGTGTGTTATCATACGCTATGAAGTCTGAATGGGAATTGATTTATAAATACAAGCTATGAAAAAAGTGGGGCGACCCACTTGATCTTTTACCCGAAAGATGCGATACTAAACCCGCACTAACAAAAGGGAATATATGTTTTATACAAATGTTTTACTGCAAGGCAACAATATTTTAGAACGATTCATTGACGAAAATGGTAATTCTTGTCAGCGTACAGTTTCGTTTTCTCCCTCACTTTTCAAGCACACACCGACAGGTGAATATACCGACATTTACGGTAAATCTGCTAGTGAAGTTTTCTTTGACACTGTTTCTGATGCGAGAGCATGGAAAAAGAGTATGTCAAACATCAATCGTGAAGCTCTAGGAATGGATGACTTCGCACTTCAATACATTCACAAGAACTATAAAAACGTCAAGTATGACTTTGATAAAATCAATATCGCATTTTTGGATATTGAGGTTCCGACTGATGGACCTTTCCCAAAACCAGATGTAGCAGAATATGAAATGGACGCGATTACTTTGTATTGTACAAAGACCGCAAAATATCACGTTTTCAGCACTCGACCATGGGCAAAAACAAAATCTGTTTTAACAGAATCACAATTGGACGCTGTTGATTTTCACAAGTGTGAATCTGAAAAAGAGCTTATTGCAAAGTTCTTGAAATTCTGGACCGCTGATATTCCCGACATTCTGACTGGTTGGAACACAGAAGGGTTTGACGTACCGTACTTGGTCAATCGCATTCGACGCGTATTGGGTAATCGTTTTGTTGAAAAACTAAGCCCATGGGGTAAAGTGACTGAGCGCACTACATACGATGCGAACGGCGAAGAACAAATTGTTTACGACATCAATGGTGTTTCATTAATCGATTATCTTGCTGCATACAAGAAGTTCACGTTTAAAACGCGTCCATCTTACAAGCTTGATTACATTGGTGAAGTTGAATTGAAAGTAAACAAGATTGCTATGCAATATCGTACATACATCGAATTCAGCCAAAACGACCCACAAAAGTACATCGATTACAATATTCGTGACGTTGAAATTGTCGTGAAATTGGAAGCGCGTTTGAATTTGTTACGAATGATTACAGCATTGAGTTATTATGCTGGTGTGAATTATTCAAACACGTTTAGTCCGTTAAAGACTTGGGATGCGATTATTCATAACGTGTTGTCTGATGACAATATCGTGATTCCTGAATCTAAGAATCGTGAGAAAATCCCATTTGCGGGTGCGTATGTCAAAGACCCGATAACCGCATTGTACAAATGGCTTGTGTCATTCGATTTGACATCACTTTATCCGCATTTGATTATGCAGTATAATATCAGTCCTGAAACGATTATTTCACAGTTTGACATGCCGCGCGTGTTCGTGAAAGACCGTTATATTCCTGATATTGACGGCATTGGTCTTGTGAGTGGTGCATTTAAAGTGCCGCATGAGAATCATAGTTTTGCAGCTAATGGAATGCGTTATTCGAAGACTAAACTTGGTATTGTGCCGCGTGTTACTCAATCGTTGTTTGTACAACGTAAAGACGCAAAACGTCAAGAATTCGCTGCCGATGCACTTGCAACACAAGCATCATTGTTGTTGAATCAGCGCAAAGCAGACAACGTTGATATTCAGCAAGAATTAAGTAGTTTCGAATTCTTCTTTGATAACATCGTAAAGAACGTTGAAACGCCAGAATCAGAATTGAAAAAACTGACAAACACACAATTGGCAAATATCATCATCAAAGCACGTGCCGAAGAAAAACTTCAAAACGTGTTGCAAATGGTGCGTAAGGTTCTGTTGAACAGTTTGTATGGTGCGTTGGGTAATGCTCACTTCCGTTATTTTGATACGCGAAACGCAGAAGCAATTACAATTTCGGGTCGTTTGTCTATTCGTTGGATTGAGCGTAAAGTAAACGAATTCTTGAACAATTTGCTTGGTACGATAAATCATGATTATATTTGTTACATCGATACAGACTCGATTTATGTGTGTGTCGAAAAGCTAGTTGAATTCATGGCATCGAAACGCGGCATTAAGATTTCAGATATTGAAACAAGCCGTTGGGTAGATGCATTAGACAAGTTTGCAAGTACAAAATGTGAACCGTTTATTAATGAGTCGTACAAAGAACTAGCTTTGTATATGAATGCATACGAACAGAAAATGTTTATGGACCGCGAGGTTATCGCTGATTCTGGTTTCTGGACTGCTAAGAAACGTTATGCGTTAAACGTCTGGGATTCCGAGGGTAAACGCAAGTACGACGAAAATGGTAAGCTAGTGCCTAAGCTCAAAATCATGGGTTTAGAAACACAGCGTAGTACAACACCACCGTATGCAAGTGAATCTCTTGAAAAGAGCATTAAATTGATTCTGACAACAGATGAAAAGACTTTACAACAGTTCGTTTCTACTGTAAAATCGGATTACAAGCATCAACCATACGAAAAAGTTGCTGCGGTTTCAAGTGCGAACAACATTGAGGGTAATTCTACATCAGACTTTACACCTCTGAAAGGTTGTCCGGGTCACGTGAAAGCTGCGTTAGCATATAATCGTTTGACGTTGGTTCATACGAACGTGCCTCAAATTCGTTCTGGTGAAAAAATTCAAATGATGTTATTGAAACAACCTAACATCATGCAAACTGATATTATCGGTTTCCCGTCTGGTACTGAATTCCCAGTTGATTTCGGTATTGACTTGAAAAAATGCATTGACTTTAAAGCAATGTACGAAAAGCACTACATCAAACCATTGAGTACAATTTGTGACGCAATTGGTTGGGATTACGAAAAGAAAGCAAGTTTAGCAACATTATTTGACATGTAAAAGAAAAAGGACTAAAATGACTGAACAAATCGAGAAAAAACAATCTAAAACAGAAGTGAAAATGAGCAAGTTGCGCGAACGAATGGTTGGTGCATCTATTGACAAACATTCTGCGGTGTTGACCGATTCAAAGATTTTTAATGATACAGAAGCGTGTCGCACACGTGTGCCGATTCTGAATCTAGCATTGAGTGGTACGCTTGATGGTGGTTTGTCAAGCGGTTTGACAATGATTGCTGGTCCGTCAAAACACTTTAAGAGTAATCTAGCTCTTATTATGGTTGCAGCATATTTGCGCAAGCATCCTGATTCGGTGTGCGTTTTCTTTGATAATGAGTTCGGTACTACACCAGACTATTTCAAAGCTGCTGGTATCGACCCAGAGCGCGTTATCCATGCACCGTTTATGAACATCGAAGAACTAAAATTCGATGCAATCAAGAAACTCGAAGAAGTTAAACGCGGCGACAAAGTTGTGTTTTACATTGACTCTGTTGGTAATGCAGCTTCTAAGAAAGAAGTTGAAGACGCGAAAGACGAAAAATCTGTGTCTGATATGACACGTGCGAAACAGTTGAAAAGCTTATTCCGCATGGTTACGCCATATTTGACGATGCTTGATATTCCGATGGTTTGTATCAATCACACATACCAAACGCAAGAGATGTACGCTAAGACTGTTGTAAGTGGTGGTTGTGTTGTTGAAGACACAATGATTACTCTAGCAGATGGTACGAAAAAAGCAGTTCAAGATATTCAAGTTGGTGAGTATTTGAAAACGATGGTTGGTCATAATGTCGTGACCCACACTTGGAATCCTGATACACTTGAAGTTGGTGAACCAGATTGCTACGAAATTGAGTTTATGGATGGGTACAAAGTTACATGCTCAGACACGCACCGATTCCTTGTGATGCAAAAAGACATTCCAACTTGGGTTGAAGCAAAAGACCTAGTTGCTGGCATGGATTGTGTAATTGTATGAATTACAAAAGAATCTACGATTCTTTGATTGAGTTGGGTAGAACGCAAGTTCTACCTACCGATACTTACACAGAACGTCATCATATAATTCCAAAATGTATGAATGGTTCTGATGACTTGACAAATTTGGTGAGATTGACTGCTAGACAACATTATATCGCACATCATCTGTTATATTTGATTTATAGAACATCAAAGCTGGTTCACGCATGGCACTGTATGTTAAATCAAAAAAGTAACAATCAATCTAGACACAAAGCAAACTCAAGAGCATATGAATCATGCAGAAGACACAGAGCTAGACACTTATCAATTGATGTTGCTGGTGAAAATAATCCGTTTTATGGTAAAACACATTCTCCGGAAGTAGTTGCTCGTATTAAAGCAAAAAACATCGGGCGAAAACAATCAGATGAAACACGAATGAAAAAAAGTGTTAAACTGCGCGGTAAAAAGAAAACAGAAGAACATAAATCAAAAATTGGACGTCCCAATCTTATCATGTTGATAAAAGATGGACATTGTGTTAGAATATCTAAAGAAGAATCACACACATATATTACACAAGGGTATGAAAATCCATACACATCTGCAATGAAAAAATCAACAACATTTCACAAATGTCCACATTGTTCTAAGACTTCAAAATCAATTGGAAACATGAAGCGGTGGCACTTTAATAATTGCAAGGAAAAACAATGAAAATTAAAAGCGTAAAATTTGTAGGTAAAAAGAAAGTATATGACTTATCTGTTGCTGATGTAGAACACTATGTACTAGAAAATGGTGTTGTTTCGCATAACACAGGTGGTATGTACTCTGCTGACACTGTGATTGTTATCGGTCGCCAACAAGACAAAGATGGTAAAGAATTGATGGGTTACAATTTCATGTTGAAAGCTGAAAAATCTCGTTACATTCGTGAAGGTTCTGTGTTACCATTGA
>JBOFQK010000296.1:0-2208 GCA_051660865.1 Culicoidibacterales bacterium
AACTCTTCTTCCATCGCAGCAATACGAACAATCATAAAATCACCAACCGTTCATCATTATCAATTCGCTCACTTTGACCTTCACCAATCACATACTCAATATCAGCAAATTGTCTTTCAGTAATTGATAAATATTGGACTAAACCATTTTTGGGGCTATGCTCATAAATCCGTTGTTTTAATAATTTCTCACTCGGTGTATTAATTGCGATTTTACTATAGACAGATTTCTGAAGCATAACAAAGCCTTCATCAATCAAAAAACGGCGGAATTTCCGATAGGCACGTTGATCCGCGAGTGTTTCCATCGGTAAGTCAAATAGGACAATTGATCTCATAAAACGATAACTCATTCCATCAATTCAATTTCAAAAATTTCTTTAGCCGCCTCGTTATTTAAATATTCAAAAACACCTTTCAAATAAATAGCAACACCACCTGCATTTAAGTAATATTCTTTCCCTTTGATTTTGACCTTCTTGTTCAAGACATTAACGAGCTTGTATTTATATTCCCGATTGAATTCACTTTTGCGATTTTCCCAAACAATTGTATCAACGAGCACACGAAATGGCTCCATCAAATCACTTGCGAGGTTAAATTCATTGAATTTATTGTGATGATTTATCCCAAGTTGTGTAGCATATCCTTGTGCTACTATTTCACGTGCAAAACATGAAAGCAAAATGGTATAGCCATAATCAAGTGCCGAGTTAATATGCGATGGCTCTTCGCGGTGAAACGCTTTTCCAAACAAACTATGCCAATACACTTTTGCGGCTTGGGCTTCCCGATTTGTCTGATCGGCTGCTTCAACATGTTCTAAATACTTCATCAACGTTTGTTCTTCAACTTTCGAATTGCGATGGAGAATTTCTGCTTGATTGATAATTTTATGCATCACAATTTTTTGCCAAAGTTGTTGTTTGCGCTGTGATTGCCAAGCAATTTGTTGTTCATATTTACGACTCGTGTCATGTGAGCCATAAAAAGCTTGCATTTGCGCCAAGGGCATGTGGCGTTCATCGCAGAACACCACATTGATTTTGGCTTTGATTAATTCATTAAGTAATTGCATCGTAATCGTCACTTGATTATTTTCGATAATCAAGGTTTGAATTTCTGACAAATGCACACTCGTAATTTCTTCATCACGTAAAATTAACGTGTTCTGTTGATAACTAAGTTTACCTTTTTTAGTTACGATTACCGTTCGCCAACTCACAAATTCCCTCCTCTGTTACTTTCCATCGTTTTGCATACATCCCAGTTACTGATTGATCGATGAAGATAATTTTCGAATCACCTATCGTTCTACCATTTAGTTTACCGAGAAAAGTGGATAATCCTAAATCTTTTAAATTAGGATACACAGGATTCGCTTTTGTCATGGTAATCAGCTCTAAAACAATTGCTTTTTTCTGCTCGAAATTTTTATTTTTAAACTTTGTCGTTGCTTCTAATAATTTTTTACTAACATTTGTATACAAAGGATAAATTTCCATTTTTTGAATATAGAAACTATAAAAATCATCCATCAATTCATATGTTTCTATGTCTTCTTCATCTTTCTTCAAATTACTGATTTTATTAATTAAAGCTGTATATTCTTTTGGAAGCACTAACTGCTTTGCGTTATGCCACTCCATCAATACTTTTCCAGGCATAGTTGAACTAATTGTGTATAAACCACCGTTCACTTCTATTAGTTGATTTTTATATATTTTACGTGGTATTATTTTTAGATTTTCGATTTTATCACTTGCTTTTTTTTGAAAAAGTTCAATTATTCTATTTTTTACATACTCAAAAATGACTTGTTCTGACTCATTAGCGTATCTAATTGGTACACCCATCAATTCTTTTTTCTTTACTGTTTTTTTATTACTGATAATATCACATGTGAAAATTAAACTATATGCAGCCATAACTTTTTCATAACCACCATACTTCGCTGAATCTAACCCTTGTTTTCGACTATGAATCCCTGCTTTTTTCTTCACAGGATTTGCAGCCCAAAACTTCCCTGATTCTTCTTCAAGTTTTTTCGTCACGAAACAATCTTTGTAACTTAAACATTTACGAACTTTCGCAACATCAGCTTCACCACGCCAAACAATGTCACCTTCTTCATTGGTAATAACTTCACCTGTTTCACCATCAGCAAAGGCTGTTTTCATACTTGAAACGATAAATCCGTACTTATATT
>JBOFQK010000297.1:0-3694 GCA_051660865.1 Culicoidibacterales bacterium
TTTCTGATGTGTGATGCGGCTTTAACTTTCCACTTCTATCCCAATTTCGCAATGTTTGAGCCGTCACACCTAATAATTTAGACGTTTGGGCAATTGAATAATACTTCAACTTTATCACCTCTTGAATAGAGTGTGACAATCATAACGCCTAAAGTCAACACTTTTTTACAACTTTTTACAATTTAACCAGAACTGTTTGTAGCCTCCTTTTATTTTCGACGCTGTTGTGTTTTTTTTCGTCCTTGGCGTCCTGAACGATCATTACTTTGGTTATTTCTTCCACGCTTATAATTTGTTTTTTCATTCGCTCCACGTGAAGTTGAGCGGTTATTCGTTTTGAAGACACGCCCTGTTGATTTCATCCCAACAATTTTAAAATCAATTGCTGGTTTCGCTTTATCAACACTCATAACTTCAATTTCGACATGATCACCAATTTTAAATGTTTTTCCAGTACGTTTACCGATTAAAACCATTTGACTTTGGTGGAATTCATAGTGATCATCACTTAAATCGCTCACATGAACTAAACCTTCAACTGTATTTGGTAATTCGACAAAAATTCCAAAATTTGTCACTGATGAAACAATACCATTAAATGTTTCACCAATGTGATCAAGCATGTACTCAGCTTTTTTCATATCATTGACATCACGTTCACAATCAATTGCTCGACGTTCAGCTATCGAAGTTTGTTGGGCAATTTCTGGTAATGATAACTTCCACGTTGTTTGCGTTTTTTCATCAACCTGTTGTTGAATCAAAAATTCACGGATACAACGATGCACAACTAAATCTGGATACCGCCGAATTGGTGAAGTAAAGTGCGTATAATATTGCGCCCCTAAACCATAATGGCCTTCACACACTTCACTGTAACGAGCTTTTTGCATTGATCGTAGTAACATTGTCGAAATCGCTGCTTCCGCATCGGTTCCCATTGCCGCTTTTAATACTTGTTGTAAACTTTTCGCTGATAATTTATCAGTACTTGTCGAAACTGGATAGCCAAGATTTGCGACTAAATTTGTAAAGTTTTGTAATTTCTGTTCATTTGGTTCTTCGTGAATTCGATAAATAAACGGTAAGTTCGCCAGTTTAAAGTTTTTGGCCACACATTCATTTGCTTCTAACATGAATTGTTCAATAATTCGTTCACTCGTTCCACGTTCACGCATGTGAATTGCGACTGGTTTTCCCTCAGCATCAACTTCGATTTTCGATTCAGGAATATCAAACTCAAGTGCCCCACGTTGATGACGTTTTGCTTCTAAAATTGTTGCCAATTCTTGCATTTCTTGGAACATTGGAACAAACTCGGCATAATCAGCAATTGTTTGGGGATTTTTATCAGTAATAATTTCATTGACTGCTCGATACGTCATTCGTGCCTTTGAGTGAATGACACCTTGCGAAATTTCGTAGTCAACAACTTCACCTTGAGGATTGATTTCCATTTCACATGACATAACTAAACGGTCAACATGGGGATTCAATGAACAGATTCCATTTGATAAACGGTGCGGTAACATTGGAATCACTCGATCCACAAGATACACACTCGTTCCACGTTCATATGCTTCTTTGCTCATTGGACTTCCCATCGTAACATAGTAGCTGACATCAGCAATATGAACCCCTAAGAAGTAATTCCCATTCGCCAGTTTTTTGACGGTTACGGCATCATCTAAATCTTTGGCGTCATCACCATCAATTGTAACAATTGTTTCAAAGCGATGATCTTTACGACTTTTATACTCTTCCGGCGCAACTTCTTCTTCGACATTTGCCGCTTGTTCAAGTGTATCGGCACTAAACTCTACGGTAATTCCATGTTTATAAATCGCCGATAAAATATCAACTCCTGGGTCATTTTTGTGTCCAATGATTTCATTTACTCGTGCTAATACTTCACCATCTTCATAATATTCAAGTGGTTGAATGACGACTTTATGATCGGGCATTGCACCTAAGCTATCTTCTTTGGCGATGAAAATTCGGGCATTGAAACGTTCATCGTCAACTTTACATTCAAGGTAACTTTTATTGTATGGCACAATTGTTCCAACTAACACTTTAAAACTACGGCGAATGATTTGGACTACCACACCTTCTTTACGGAGATCGGCTGTCGCTTTACTTAGTTCTTTAACTAAAACCAAATCCCCATCGTATGCGCCATTAATATTTTCAATTTTCAAGAAATAGTCATCCGCAACACTTCCACCTTCAGGACGGACGAATGCAAAGCCTCGAGCATGACCAATGACTACTCCTTTGACTAAGCCTAATTTTGCACTTGCTTGGTAAGCCTGATTTTTTTTGCGTATCACGACATCACCGGCTTGCTTTAATTCATCTACGGCTTTTTGTAAATCAACAATTTGAGCAGGTGAAATATTCAAGCCAATTGCTAATTCTTTCAATGTGGCTTGTTTCATATTTGGTTGCATTAAATAGTCTAAAACAGCTGTTTTCATTTTGCAATTCCTCTACAGTCATAACTGTTCTTTCTTCTGACTCGTCAGATTTTATTTGGTTACTTCCATTATAATACAAAATGAGCGAGAACATAACAAAAGTTTGTGTTCTCGCTCATTCAATCACATTTTTATTTTAGCACCCAAATTGTAATTACTAAAACAAAAAATGCAACAGATGCAATAATTGTAGCCCGATTTAAAAACAAATCAATTCCACGGTCTTTTGATTCTGAAAATAATTTTGAATCACTACTTCCACCCATAATCGCACTTGACGCGTCTTCGCTTTTTGCCCCCTGCATTCCAATAATAACAATAATAAATATCGATAAAATAAATAAAATAATATTTAAAGCCGATTCCATCGCTTTTCCTCCGTCTCTAATCTCAATAGTTTACCTTTTTCATTATACCAAAAGCGTTACGTTAATTTCAATTTGTTTTTACGTAAATCGTTATTTACATAAATTTAACCGTTTAAACTTTAATCTCAGCTAGTTTTTTTTAATTTGTAAATTACTCCGTATCTTTGTATAGTATTTTCAAGCTCCGGTAGCTAAACCGGTGCGCATTTTAAAGGAGCAATTTATGGAAGCATTGTACACAAAAAAAATTCAAGCCAAAACATTAACTGAACTCGAGGTGAACATCAACAAGTGCATCCGTGAGTCTGATGATATTTGCTTGCAAGCCTATAAAAACTCAGATTCAATTTATTCAAACCAAGGAATGTTTTTTGAAGCTGAACTTGTTTTCGGAAAATTTATGGATATCGATCCGCTTAGCGAATAACACTTACCCAATTCTAGCGATTAACAAAAAAAGAACACCGAGGTGTTCTTTTTTTAACTGTTATTATTTTGCACAGTTGATTGATTTGATTCCACGGAATTGTGCCGTTGAACCTAATTCATCTTCGATACGTAATAATTGGTTGTATTTTGCAATACGGTCTGTACGGCTCATAGAACCAGTTTTGATTTGACCAGCGTTAGTCGCAACAGCGATGTCAGCGATCGTAGTATCTTCAGACTCTCCAGAACGGTGAGATACAACAGCAGTGTATCCAGCGCGGTGAGCCATATCGATAGCGTCAAACGTCTCAGTTAAAGTACCGATTTGGTTAACTTTGATTAAGATTGAGTTTGCGATTCCTTTTTCGATTCCTTCTGCTAAGATTGCAGGGTTTGTAACGAATAAGTCATCACCAA
>JBOFQK010000298.1:0-1149 GCA_051660865.1 Culicoidibacterales bacterium
AAATAATTCCGATTAACCGATTTGTTTCTGATAATTTCGCTAACGTTTGAATTGCTTGGCGTAATGATTCATCATCGAGTGAACCAAAACCTTCATCGATGAACATCGTATCCAATTGAATTCCACCAGCTGAAGCTTGAACTTCATCAGCTAATCCTAGGGCTAAAGCGAGCGATGCTTTAAACGTTTCTCCCCCTGATAACGTTTTGACGCTACGAATTGAACCATTGTAATGATCGACGACATCAAGATCCAATCCACTTTGGCCACGATTATTTTCGGCTTCAACCCGACGTTTCAATTCATATTGTCCACTCGTCATTTCCGTCAACTTCACATTCGCACGACGAATAATCCGGTCGAAATACGTCATTTGGATAAAAGTTTCAAGCATGATTTTACTTTTCCCACTAAGATTCCCATTGACAGTTTTCTCGAGGGCACTAATCCACGCAAATTTTTGTTCGGCAGCGATTAATTCCGCTGAACGTTGCGTACTATTTGTATACGCTTGAGTATTCCGATCAAGACGTGTTTGAATGAGTTTTCGTTGATGATCGATTTGTTGCTTCGTAGCTTCTAAACTTGCCAGTTTTTCGTTGATCGCGTTATGATCGCCAACTGGCGTTTTAGCAACGTCAGCTTCTAATGTCGTGATTGTTCCGTTTAGTTCGCTTAGTTGCGTTTCGATCGTTTTCATTGCGGCTTCAGCGTGTTGGTATGCTTGCTCAAAAGCTGTCACTTGTTGCTGTAAATTCACAAGCTGTTGGCGAGCCATTACTTCATCCGCAAATGAAAGCTTCGCTTGTAAATCAATTACTTTTTGCTGGAAAGCTTCTCCTTGTGCGGTTTGCGTTGCGAGTGTTTTTTCGAGGTTTTGCAACTCCGCATTCGCGCGCTCACGTAGGTCTTTCAATTGTGGCAATGATGCCTCACTTGTTTCAAGTTGTTTCACTTGACGTTGTAATTCATCAAGGTTGAGTTGACTGACAAGTTGCTGTTTATCAGTTACTTCAGTCGCTAGCCGCGCCCCAATTGCGTCAAATTCACAAGCACCAATTAAGTTTTGAACTGCTTGGCTCAATTTCACTTTTTCGCTCGTTTCTAATAACGTTACATGTTGGTTCAGCGCTGCAATTTCTTGGGCAA
>JBOFQK010000299.1:0-4919 GCA_051660865.1 Culicoidibacterales bacterium
TCCACCACGTTTCCGCATCTGTATGTGGTTTAATCGTATAAAGTTCAACCATAATCGCTTCGGTTGGCACACCGTTTTCACTCACTTCAATCCGGTAATCAAGTTCTGACTTTAAGCTTGTAAAATGCACAATCCGGACGCTGCCTTCATCAATTGGGGCGTAGTCTTCTTGTAACGCTGACTGCAACATTTCCACGAGTGCTTTTGCTTGTGCAAACGTCCCAAATGTCCAAGTAATAATACTTGAAGCGACAAGGTTACTCGCAGCATCGTCAGCAACCGCACTTTGCACGACAACATACTGGTTCGCTGTTGAGAAATGAGCGCTGACGCGTTGTTGGTGTTGATCACGTTGTTTTGCCCACCACGTTAAGGCTTCATTTTCGTTCACGCTCACAACTTCTACATAAACGGCTTCAACTGGCACACCATTTTGACGTAAATCAATTTGGTAGACGTGATCAGTCGCATTTCCTTGCGTATGAATAATTTCTAAGCCATCTGCTTGCACCCCCGCTTGATAATCAGGGTCATTTTGTAAATCTGTTATTAATGTTTGAAAGTGGGCAATCGCCGCCGCCTCATTGTCAAACGACCACGTATCTAAACCAGAATTCACGCTTGGATCTTCATTTGTTGGGGCAATCAAAAATGATTGAATCACATGATAAGTTTTCATAAAATATTTCCTCCTAAAACTCAATTCGTATTTGTAGTGTATCATACTTATTTGACTTTTTCATCACCATTTTCAGGGGAAACGCAAAAACGCCACCCAAAACGGATGGCGTTAAAGAAAAACTATTCAACAATTGTCATTTTCGTTGCTAAGGGCTGACGTTCACGTTCACTCGCTTGGGCACTCGCCTCAAACTCTCCTAATAATAAGAAGCCAGTTACTTCTTCATCTGCTTGAATGCCAAACGCTTCATTGAATGGGAAGAAACGTGTCTTCCAAACGACACCGATCCCTTGTTCCCAAGCCGCTAATTGAATATTTTGAATTAACGCACCATGAGCTAGGACATCTTCTTTATATTCTTTTTCTTCAGGGTTTTTCGGTAAAACTACGACAACCATCGTTGGAAATTTTCGCGTTTCACGCCAACGCTCAAGTGGCGGAATTGTTTTTCCTGATTGCGCATAAACCGCTAATAATTTATCGTAAGCCGCAGGCGTATTCAAGACGATAAACCGCCATGGTTCACGCTTCCCATGGTTTGGTGCCCATGTCCCTGCGATTAAAAGTTGTTCTAATTGTTCTTGGCTAATGCCATTTTTGAATCGGCGAATAGTTTCGCGTTGGTGAATTGTTGTTAATGTTTGCATAAATTCAGCCTTCTTTCGTGGTAATTTTCAAAACTAAAACAGAATGATTTCGCTTTAAGTGTACGCACAATTACCTCTAATGTCAAGTCAAAGGCAAAAAAAACCACTCAAGGCGAGTGGTTTAACGTTTAATCATTTGGCGAATTAATTCGTTTGGTAAATAAGCAGCCAGTTCATGGGCTGATTGTTCGAGATCATTTTCAATCGCTGGATTCGCTTGCGCCGCGATTAGTTGGGCTACAATTTCAACTTGTTGTTGGATAATTGCGACGTGTAACGGCGTATCCCCATCCTCATTTTGCCAATGGACATTTGCCGCATGCGCGAGTAAAATCCCCACTGCCACTGGATTATGATAATGAATCGCCGTAAACAATGGCGTTTCTTGTAATTCATTTTCAACTTCACAATCGGCACCTGCTTTCAGCAAAGCTTGTAAAATTGCTGGATCAGCTAACGTCGCGGCAATGTGTAAGACTGGTTCGCCTTGCTCGTCAAATTGGTCCGGATTCACCCCTTGAGCAAGCATGCGTTGGACTTCGAGTAAATCATTGTTCGCAATTGCTTTGTGCAACTGGGTTTGTGGCTCACCTTGTTCAGCTTCAAAATCTTGGAACACTTCCCATAAACTTTGGAGTTGTTTCGTTTCGGGATCATCTTTGAGCATTTGTGCCGTTTGACGGTGTGAATTCAGCAACGTTTGATCAGCACCTGCTTGTATCAACTGTTGTTGCAACGTTTCATTGCCAAAGACCATCGCTAAATGCAACGGTGTTTCCCCTTCGTTCGTTTGCGCATTCACATCAGCACCCGCAATGAGTAACGGGGCAACGAAGACGGGAATATTGCTGACAATCGCGGTATGTAAAGGTGTATAGCCTTGCTGATTTTTGACATTTAAATCGACTCCTAAAGCCAATAAATGATAAAACGCTTCCCGCTGTTTCGTATAAATCGCAATATGTAATGGCGTATCGCCGGCCTCATCTTGAACATTGATATCACCGCCAGCTGCAATGTCAGCATCAATCGCTAAAATATCATTGTGAGCAACGGCCGTATGTAATGGGGTTGCTCCTGGTAGTGGTGCATATGCTGAAAATTCTGTTGATTCATCAACGTTTCCTTGCATTAATTGTTGTAATTGTTGAATTGTATCCATGGTCGTGCACCTCCTGCGCAATCTTATGTCGTTATCATAGCGTATTTATCAAAAAAAAACTAGTCTTCGACTCGTTATTTTAATGCCATTTTTTGAAAAAATACACACGCTAGTAATTTTATATGATATAATCAAGTAAATTGTTTATGAAGGGTCTCTTTTTTATATGGAAAAAAAATTAAATGATGTTACGTGTTTTTTAACTCTCCTTAGCTTCTTTAGTAATAACCAATCATTTTCATTAAATCAAGTTTCTACCGAAACCCAAATTCCCCAGCGAACGGTTCAACGCTATATCAAAAAATTCCGCGATGCCGGCTTACCAATTAAGTCTGGTTCTGGCCATGGGGGTGGCTTTACGATCGCTTCATCAGCCCAATTACCGCGGTTTATCAGTGCCGATGAACTGGTTGCGTTACTGTTTGCTTTTCAAACTTTAGATCAATTATACGAATTACCGTTTAACGATGCCCATTTTCCGAAAGTTATTCAACAATTTCTCCATACACTGCCAAAAAATGAGCGCGTTCGCTTTGATGCTTGGAAACAAGTGATGCACTTCTCAGTCTCAGCGCGAAAATTAAGTGTGCCAGCGTTACATCAGTTACGTGATGCTGCCTTGACACACACAAAACTAAAGATCAACTACACTTCTGCTTCAGGGACAAGTGAACGCCTAATTACGCCACTAGGCATTTATATGCTTGATGGCGTATGGTATTGCCCGGCTTACTGTTTCAGTCGCCAACAGGAACGGTTGTTCCGCGCTGATCGGATTGCAATTATTGAAACGTGTGAAGTGGATTTGTTGAAACACCACACGCTCACCGAATGGCTTGATCATTATAATACTGATTACGGTGATCTCAATTTAATTGCGACTTTAACCCCTAAAGGTGAAGTGTTAGCGCAAGCAATTCCATGGATGGATGAAAAAGTGATTGATGGTCGCCTGTCAGTTTACGTGCAAAGTGCGAAAAAACAAAATATTATTGAAGATTTATTGTCTTTTGGTCCCGAATTAACTGTCATTGAACCCGAATCAATTATTACCGAGTTAACCCAACAGTTGCGCGCGACCTTAGAAAATTATCACTAACCAAAAAAACCAGGGTCACCTGTTTTTTTTTGCAGTTTGATGTCAGATTTGACATCGAAAACTTGGGGTTTTATTTTTATTTGGCTGTCATTTTGGTATGCTATGCATAGATATCTTTGAAAGGATGAACACTCATGACAGATTCTACTTCAGATGTAGCCCGAGTCTTAAAATTGATTGATTTTATTTCCGCAAATGAAATTTTTTCACTTGATCTTTTGACAACGGAAACAGGACTCTCACGTCGGACAGCGCAACGGTACTTGCAAAAATTGATTGCTGCCGGGATTGAAATTGAATCAGCTACTGGTCGTGGTGGTGGCTTCCGCGTGAAAGAACAAGGCAAGCTCCCAAAAATGATGACCAATGATGAGTTAATTGCTTTATTATTCGCTTCAGAAACGCTCACTAGCATTCATACTTTACCGTTCCCCTTCCGCGCTGAACATAGCATTAAACGCTTGCGCAGTGAGTTACCGATTGCAAAACGGAATTTATTTGATCGCTTAAGTGAAGTGACCGAACTTTCGGTTTCTAAACGGAGTCTCCCTGTTCCCGAATTAAATCGCCTGCAACAAGCGGCAATTGAAAAACGGATTTTACGGGTTCACTATACGTCTGCGAATCAATCTTCTCAACGCACATTAACGCCAATTGGAATTTATATGCTTGATGGTGTTTGGTATTGCCCGGCTTATTGTCACTTCCGTGGTGATGAACGGTTATTCCGCGCTGATCGGATTCGGATTATCGAAATGCTCGAAGTTGATCCCACACCGCGTTCGTCATTAAAACAATGGCGGCAAGCATATGAGCAAACTGATTCGCAAGAACCAATTTTAGCCACGCTCACTGATCGCGGCTTAATTCGTGCCCAGGCAATTCCATGGATTGATGGGAAAATTGTCGGTAATACGTTACGGATTCATTATCGTCAAAGTCGCCGTCACAATATTATTGAAGATTTACTCTCATTTGGACCAGAAATTAAAATTCATCAACCAGCTGATGTTGTTGCTGAAATTAAAGCTAAGCTCCAAGCGAGTGTTGACCAATATCAAGAATAGCCACAAAAAAAGACCACATTCGTGTGGTCTTTTGCTTTGCTTATTTTTTTAAAACAGCTTTAATCCCCTCGGCAACAAATTCAACTTTTGTTCCGACAATGACTTGGGCTGTCGTTTTGTTTAATTTCATTACACCTTTGGCACCAAGTTTTTTCAATTCTTTTTCGTCAATTAAACTTGAATCAACAACATCTAACCGGAGACGCGTCGCACAGTTATCGACTTTCACAAGATTGTCTGCTCCACCTAAGTGTTTCACATA
>JBOFQK010000300.1:0-1735 GCA_051660865.1 Culicoidibacterales bacterium
ATTTTTTGTAAAAAAACTTGAATGTGACGTTACGTTACGATGTATACTTAAATTAAGTGAGGTGAAACGAATGAAACAGGAGACATTGACAGTTGGCCAACTAGCAAAAAAAGGGCATGTGTCAGTGCGGACATTGCAATATTATGACCAAATTGGTTTGATGCACCCATCACAAATCACTGAAACTGGGCGGAGGTTATACCGGACGCAAGATCTTACAACATTACACCAAATTATTGCATTGAAAGCACTTGGTTTTTCGCTGACTGAAATTAAAACGCAGTTGATTTTTGTGCATGAACCAGCAGATGTCGTCCAATTATTGCAACAACAAGCAGAAATTATGAGCGAACAAATTGATAAATTGCAAAAATCAATGGCTGCGATTGCAGAATTGCAATCAGAAATTACTCGCGAGAATGATGTTAACTGGTACAAATATTCACAAATGGTGCAGTTGATTCAGCAAAATAGTGATTATTATTGGGTGATGAAGCATTTGGATCCGAGTTTAATAACACATATGGGAAAGCCAACGTCGCAACGATTAAATATTTCACCAGGTTGGTGGCGAGAAATTTTTGAACGTGCGATTCGTTTAGAAGCTCAAGGCGTAACCGCTGATAGTGACGCAGCTCAAGCATTAGCGGCAAAGTGGTGGACACAAATGATGCAAATTAGTGGTGGAAATGAACAACTGCTTGAAAAGATGGTCGATTTTTATGATAGTGCCATTGAGTGGCCACAGGAATTTAAGCAAATTCAACAACAAGCGCAAGCTTTTATGGAACAGGCGTTTTTACACTACATTGAAACGCACGATATTCACCTGAAAAGGAGAGATGGAGAATGAGTGTGTTGGCACATATGTTAAATTAAAAATTAGCTGGTAGTATTGAATAGTTGTGATTCAGGATCATCGCTTAAGAAAATAGCGATAATGAAAGGAGTATCATGATGAAAGTGATTATTTTTGGAGCGAATGGAAAAACAGGGAAATATGTCGTTGCACAGGCACTCGCGAAAGGGATGCATGTGACGGCATTTGTTCGTAATGCACAAGCAATGACACTCACACACGAAAATTTACAGATTATTATTGGTGAAGCGACAAATGCGACTGCCGTTCTGCAAGCAGTTGCAGGTCATGATGCAATTATTAGTTGTATCGGTGGACCGGGGATGAAAGCTTCGACAACGATTACGGATATTACGCGAAATATCACGCAAGCAATTGATCAAACTGATGTGAAACGGCTGGCAGTTATTGCTACGGCTGGAATTCATGGCGAGTTAAAAGGAATTTCTGGGATCATCGTTAATTTTTTACTCAAAAATACGTTGAAAGATCATAAAGGTGCCTTTGCGTTGATTCAAGCAAGTAGTGCTGCCTATACGATTGCACGACCGGTTTCACTGACTGATGAGGCGTGGACTGGAAACTATCGTGAAGCCGAAACTGGTGTTCCGAACAAAGGCATGCGAATTGCGCGTGCAGATGTTGCTGACTTTTTAGTAAAAGTGATTACCGACGATCGTTATATTGGTAAAAGTATTGGTTTAGCAGATTAAGCAAGTTTATAAAAAAAACACAAACATTGACGGGCGGTGTCTCAACTTTGAGTGATGAAAGCGGTGGGTGAAATCCCATCAGTGACCGAGAAAATAAATGTGTGACTATTTGAAATGAGATCAAGTAGTCACACATGTTTTTCAGGGAGCTGAAGCTTGAATC
>JBOFQK010000301.1:0-3025 GCA_051660865.1 Culicoidibacterales bacterium
AACGCCGTTAATTCCGCATTATTCGAATTTCCGACAAAAATAATCCCGGCATAATCAGCTGGTGTTTGATCATAGAAGCGTTGGAGCATCGTTGTTGCTGCTTTTTTACTCGTACGAACTTTTTCCAAAATTTCAACTCGACCATCGACAAAATATAACACAGGTTTAATTTGTAACATATTTCCTAAAAAAGCCGCGGCATGTGAAATCCGCCCACCTTTACGAACAAAGTCAAGCTCTTTGACAGCAACCATGACTTCAACTTTCGGTTTCATTTGCTCAAGCACTGCGACAATCGCCTCAGCGCTTTCGCCCGCCTCAATCATCGTTGCTGCTGTTTGTACAAAGAACCAGAGCCCGGCCGTTAATGACTTCGTATCCACAACGAAAATCCGTTCTGGTGCTAACTCTTGCGCTAAATTATAAAACGATTGGTACGTTCCACTCAATTCACTTGAGAGTACCGGACAAATAATTTGATCATATGTTTGCAATAATTGTTCGAGTTTCTCAGCAATTAAACCGACTGCTGGTTGACTTGATTTGGGATGATTTTGATCAATTTCACACTTAGTATAAAAATCGCTCGACTTCAATTCATAATATTCTTGAAATGATTGCTCCCCAAAGACAATGTTTAAAGGCACATAATGAATAAAGCTTGGTCCATTTTCAATACTATGGTCAACAATTCCTGTTGTATCAGTTAAAATCGCAATTTTTTTCATAAAAAAACTCTCCTTCTGAAAACAAAAAGCTAAGCCCAACTGGCTTAGCTTTGATTTCATCTTCACATTAGTTGCTCAAATGAATGTTGCTGCTTGCACAGCTGGTTATGCGTCTTAACGAACTTGCATAACAGCTAATTTATCGAATGTAATACCCATTCCATTTCCAACTGTAACATTAACTGTTTTTTCGTCAATGCTTTCAATTGTTCCATAAATCCCTGAAGTCATGACAACTTTGTCACCTTTTTTCAAGTTCGCTAATAATTCATTGTGTTTCATACGTTCTTTTTTCTGTGGACGAATCACCATGAAATACATCAAGACAAATAATAAAATTAATGGGAAAATCGTCGTCACGATTGCAATTACTTGTTCCATTTTCGAATCCTCCTAAAATGTTGTTACAATATCAATTATACTAGAAGCCACGTGAATTTGCATCATTTAATCCATATTTCGCAAAGAATTCTTCTTTGAAATCACCTAAACGGTCATTTTTGATGGCTTCACGAACTTGTTTCATTAAGTTTAATAAGAAATACGTATTGTGATAGCTTGTTAAACGAATTCCAAATGTTTCTTCACATTTGACAAGGTGACGGATGTACGCGCGTGAATAATTTTTACATGTGTAGCATTCGCAGTTTTCATCTAACGGTCCAAAGTCACGTGCATATTTGGCATTTTTGATGACAACACGACCATTTGACGTCATGACTGTTCCATTACGAGCGATTCGCGTCCCTAATACACAGTCAAACATATCAACACCTAGCATTGAGCCCATGATTAAGGCATCTGGCGAACCTACACCCATTAAATAACGTGGTTTGTCAGTTGGTAAAATTGGATTTAAGTGTGCTAACACATTGTACATAATTTCTTTTGGTTCCCCAACAGATAACCCACCAATTGAGTACCCTGGGAAGTCCATCGACATTAAGTCTTTGGCGCTTTGTTCACGTAAATCAAGGTATTCTCCACCTTGAACGATCCCAAATAATGCTTGCGTATCTGGATTTGCATGTGCTTCTAATCCACGCTCAGCCCAACGTGAAGTTCGTTCAACTGAATCTTTCACATATTCATGCGTAGCTGGAATTGGCGCACACTCGTCAAATGACATAATAATATCGGCACCTAAATTATTTTCAATTTCAATTGCCTTTTCTGGTGATAAGAATAATTTGTCACCATTGATATGATTACGGAAGTGCACACCTTCTTCTTCGATGCGACGGAATTTACTTAAACTAAAGACTTGGAAGCCACCAGAATCAGTTAAAATCCCTTGGTCCCAGTTCATAAATTTATGTAAGCCACCTGCTTCTTTGACAAGATCATCGCCAGGACGTAACCATAAGTGGTACGTATTCGATAAAATAATTCCGGCACCCATTTCTTTTAAATCTTCAGGTGATAACGTTTTGACAGTTGCTAACGTTCCAACTGGCATGAACATTGGTGTTTCATATGTTCCATGTGGTGTATGTAATTTCCCATAACGTGCACCTGTTTGTTTACACGTATGAATTAATTCGTAACGAATTGCTGACATTTTTTAAAATCCTCTTTTCTCTCATTAAAATCCTAATTATTTTGTCTCAACAGTTGTAAGTACCATTGCCTTATTTACTTATTTTCCCGCCACACCGACAATTGAGTGATGAAAGCGGTGGGATAAAATCCCATCAGTGACCAAGAAAATAAATGTGTGACTATTTGAAATAATATCAAGTAGTCGCACATGTTTTTCAGGGAGCTGAAGCTTGAATCAGGTTAGGCCACCTACACCCATTCACTTTTTTGACATACCATCTCGATGTTACCTTTTTGACTTTGGATAACACCGTGCTCAGCACTTACTTGCATAACATGCTTCCACCTTCAACTGCTTCGCCAAGCTCGTATCAGTGGTTTCTCTTAGTTAATTTAGTGAAATCACTGATACTACCAGCTTTTTCTCCAGCAGTTGATCCAATCTGGTAAACTCGGTCTATTGGACCGGTGTCAGCACTTAGTTTAACGCGCTAATCTCTTCGGTGTTCGGAAAATCGCAAACTTCCATAGGTTTATGTGAAACCTTCTTGGATTTTGCTTATTTTCCCGCCACACCGACAGTCTCTTTTACTTGGATTACTGACGAGATTAGACGCTTAGTATATAAGCATTGAGTCGCCGAAGCTGAAGAAGCGGTAATCGTTGGCGATGGCTTCGTGGTATGCTCCCATGATCAACTCCTGATTTGCGAAGGCGCTGATTAGCATGATGAGGGTTGATTTTGGTAAATGGAA
>JBOFQK010000302.1:0-2574 GCA_051660865.1 Culicoidibacterales bacterium
CCTGATGTTTTTTATGTCTCGCAAATGGATTATAATTATTGGCAACAATGTGGCTGGTTAGCAAATGTCAGTACACTGATTAATCCGAAATCACAATATTACCAACCGATTCAGGAAACGTTTATGACGGATGGTGAGTTGTATGCAATTCCCAAAGATTTTTCGGCAATGATGATGTATATTAACGAAGATTTATTGCACCAAGCTGGTTATCAAATGAGTGATATCCCCGAAGATATTAATGATTTCCCAGCCTTTTTAGCTCAGTTACAAAAGCAATTACCAACGGGAATTACCGCAATGACACTTGATGTGCAATTTGAAAATTTTATGGCCGTTTTTGAACGACTTGACCCAGTTGCGTATGCGACCTTTGATTTTGCTAATTCCCAGCCAATTCAACGCTTTATTACTGCGTTGAGCCAATTGGTTCAAAGTGGGGTCGTCAATTTGATTAATGAAAATTTAGATCAAACGCGCGCTGGTGAACAATTTCATGATCAACTTGCGGTGATTACGATTGAAGGGAACTGGTTATTTAATGAATTAAGTTATTATGCAGCGCCATTTGCCTATCAAGTCGCACAATTGCCGCAAGTGAATGGTGAAGTGCCAATGGCCGCCTATTTTACTGGTTATGGGATGTCAACAACGACTAAGTATGAAGCGGAAGCTCAAGCTTTTATCGAATATTTGACAACGAACTTAGCC
This sequence comes from Culicoidibacterales bacterium, assembly GCA_051660865.1. GTDB lineage: Bacteria > Bacillota_I > Bacilli_A > Culicoidibacterales > ZOR0006 > ZOR0006. Next base: position 712 of record JBOFQK010000302.1, read on the forward strand.
CCATATATTGTTGAAAATATGTCATCATTTCCGGTCAATGAAAACGTTGCGCGCGAAGTGTTTAAACTTGGAAATAGCAATTTAAATCAAATTGGTCAAGAAATGGTTGCCCACTTAGGTTCGGAAGTGACAAGTGGACAGGATTACACCCATACAATTTATTCGTATTATTTTGGTGTGAAATTGCCAGAATTAATGCAACAACCAACCGAGACTTCGCGAGTTTTTACTGAAATGTTAGAAGCAACAAGGTTAGTTGAAGGGTATGTCACTGATTTTGTCAAGTTAAGACAAGTCGAATGATTGGCAAGCCTCTAGAGAAACAGAAGTGGATCACAGTCGTAGTGGTCCGCTTCTTTTTTAGTTATTGATTAAAAAAGTGATAGAATAATAGTCTTTTTTTTAGTTTCACGTTATACTAAAAGATAGCACATCGGCGAAAACGATAGTCCGAAAAAGGAGGACTTCAGATAATGTTAAAAAAACACCACCTTTTTATCGGGGTGATAGGGATCATAAGTGTCATTAGTGTTGCACTAGGCACCTTTATTCCGCGAAAACTTACAGCAGAAAATGAGGCACCAATGATTAGTTTTGCTTCGTGGGCTGGATCACCACTTGAAAATATGGTGATTGATCACGTAATTGATAATTTTACGGCGGAAACTGGAATTTTAGTTGAACGTGAAACTTTTAGTCAAAACTACAACGAAATTTTGACAAGTCAGTTTCGGAACAATCAAGGTCCGGACGTCTTTTTCGTGGATCAAGCGATGTATAGTTATTGGCAAAAAAAGGGATGGTTAGCTAAAACGGAGCCGTATATGAACAAAGGGGCTGATTATATTCCTGCGATTCGCGAGCTTTTCTCAACTGATGGTGAATTTTATGCAGTCCCAAAAGATTTTTCAACAATTGTTTTGTTCATCAATGAAACGTTGTTAGAAGCAGCAGGGTATTCAATTGCGGAAATTCCTACGACGTTGCATGAATTTTTACCGTTCTTATCAACGTTACAAGCGCAATTACCGGCCGAAGTGACAGCAATGACAATTGAAGCTCGTTTTGAAAATTTCATGTCGGTATTCAAGCAATTAGATCCGGAAGCATTTGCTACAAACCAATTTGCGCAATCAGCACCAATTGTTGAGTTTTTCGCACAGCTTCGACAGTTAATTGCTGAAGGCGCCTTTTCACTCGTGAATGAGACTTCGCCGCTCACAGCAGCAGAGTTATTCCGTGAAGAAAAGAGTATTTTCACGTTAGAAGGAAATTGGCTTTTTGCGGAACTTGAATATTATGAACTGCCATTTACGTATCGGGTTTTACCGTTACCAACCGTTAATGATCAGGCGCATACTGTCGCATTTTTTACAGGATATGGAATCAATAGTAGTAGTAGTGAGCCAACGGCAGCAGGACAATTTATTGCGTATTTAACTTCAGCATTTGAACCATATATTCTCGGTCGGCTTAAAACGTTTCCAACCCAATTTTCTTTAGTTGAAAAAGCGATTCCTGCTAGTAAGCCTTATGTTCGCGAAGTTGTCAATCAGCTTGAAGTTGGGACGATTTGGAATACGCAGTTTAAAGATTTGCTGTATTCACATTTCTTTAGCCTTGAAATCGCCAATATTTTGACGCAAAATGGGGATTTGAGTCAGTTTTTTGTTGAAATTGACACACGTTCAGAAGCAGCAGAAGCACTTATCTGCCAAATTCACAATTAGGAGAGAAATAAATGTCACAAACATCACTAGGATCATTGAAAATTACGCTCGGATTAGCTATTTTAGTCGTCATTTTCACCAAATTCGACCGCAATATGCTCACCTTTGTTAGCCTTTTTGTTGTCTTGGAGTG
>JBOFQK010000303.1:0-1573 GCA_051660865.1 Culicoidibacterales bacterium
ATTTGGATTAACGCTTCCTTCAACTTTAATTGAACTCGTTAAATCACCGTCTTCTGAATCACTCGCGCTAATTCCTGTTAACACATCAAATACATCTCCCGCTTTGATTGTTATCTCTGTCGCACCAGTAATAGTTGGTACTGTATTTGTTAGAGTCTCTACCTCACTCTGTATTTCAGCCGTACTTGTAGATTGATTTGTTACATCTTTTGCATAAACTACATGCGGTAAACTTGCTATATTTGTAATAACTACCGTAGCTGCAATCGCTATTTTTAACATTTGTTTTGTATTCATTAGAACCATCCTTATCTAAATATTCAAATTCAATTCCATCACATTATATTCAAAAAATTAAGATAGCCTCAAGCTTGATTTTATATATCAAAAAAATAAATGTAAAACTATTTTGAGTATTCTAATTTGAAATAGTTATTTTTATATCTTTGCAGGTGCATAACCTTAAATAGTTTAAATAAAAAAATCAGCTCTACCAGTTGCTTAATTTACTTCGCAAGCCCAACCATCTTTGTCGCGATCAAATTGTGGTCTATATGCTGGATGTTCTGAACTTACACCATTAGGATAAACTTCTCTTAATTCAGTGCAATTCGCAAATTCAGTTTGTTTTGGCGTTTCCACTCTACTAATTGTCACAACTGCTTCTGCTCGTGTGATGTTATCTTTGGGGCGAAAAGTTGTGATACCTTGTCCCATGTAGCCTTCTTCAATTACACCTTCAACACCATTAATTGCCCAACTTGATACTTTGTTGTAATCGCTATATTTTTTTAGTTTATCATGATTTGTATCTTCAATCTTTTTGATTCGGGCAATAATTGTTGCTGCTTCTTCTCGCGTAATTGAATCATTCGGACGGAACGTTGACTGTGTCGTTGAAATGTATCCTGCTTTAATTGCAATTAAAACTTCGTCATAAAACCACTGACTATTAGATACATCAGTAAATGATTCACTATTTACTTTTGACGTAAAACCAAATGCACGATTGACTACTTTGACAAATTCTGAACGGGTAATTGAATCATTTGGGCGGAATTGATCTGTTGTTATAATCCAACCTTTATTCATCGCTTCTTGAATATGTGTTACTGCCCAGTGGTTTTTCCAATCGGTTGTCGCTTTTGCATCTACTGTTTGTACCAACTCGCTCGCAGATACTACTTGCGGAACACTCATTACAGTTAGAGTAATAATTGCTATTAATATTTTTTTCATATTCATAATTATAATCTTCCTTTCACAATAAAAAACTAATATTATTTTATCATATTACAATTAAAAAACCTACAATGGTAGGTTTTGGATTATTGCAGAAGTTATTAACTACTTTAGTTTAAACTAAGGTAATCAATAACTTTCTCAAAACTAAATCTACATATTTTAACTTTATTTCACTCGATTGATCGTTACAACTGCCTCTGCTCGTGTGATATTATCTTTTGGACGGAAGGCTGTGATCCCTTGTCCCATGTAACCTTTTTCAATTACACCTTCAACACCATTAATTGCCCAACTTGATACTTTGTTGTAATCACTATATTTTTTTAGT
>JBOFQK010000304.1:0-1233 GCA_051660865.1 Culicoidibacterales bacterium
TATCATTTGGCTTCACTGCATAAAAAGCATGAATTAAATCTTTGACGCGCGCTGCTTTTTGGGCTGAAATCGTATCAACAAATAACGGCACATGCTCATGCTCGTCAATTAAGTATTCAAGTACTTCGCGCGGATTATCCGTACTCACAACACAAGCACTCGCATTTCGAATAATTTCCGCAAATGGTAAAATATCTGCCACGGTCATTGATTCCACAATTTTCGTGTCAGCTAACCCAACGTATAAATCACGATCTTCTTGATTCATACACATAAATTTCGCTGTCGCTAGCTCTTCTCGGAAAATTGTACAGTCCATATTAATTCCCAGTTTTTTGGCATCTGCCACCGAGGCGCGTCCATCGACATCATTGCCAACAATGGTCATAAACACCACATTCACCCCTAAACGTTGTAAATTACACGCAATATTTCGACTAACTCCCCCAAATACGGTGCGAATCGTCCCCGGATTCGAATCATGGATTACTAAGCGCTTTTTTGGTGTCCCAATTATATCGACTAACGTTGCGCCAATGACAACAACATATTTTTCATTTAAATTCATTTTATTTACCGCCTATCATATTTAAAACTATTAATATTCCCTTTATACTATCAAAAACTAACTTTAAAATCTATGTAAACATTTTAAATACGAGCTTTTTATCAAATCAATTACTGATTCGCTTGAGGTTCTGATCCATTTCAGACAATTACTTTGAATTAAATTGCAAAAAAAAAGAGCAATACCACTCTTTACCTCCGATTTACCAGAAGCTAGTTTGATCTACTACTCTTTTTTCATTCATTAACGACAAAGTGGCGTGTTCGTGATTTTTTTCATTAACTCACGTACATTTTCTTCCGAAAGCTCTTCGCTTGTTGCACCTTTAGCTTGGATTGTAATTGCTGCTGTTGCCGTTGCAAAATGAGCACTATCATCAATTGGCATATTATGCATATAGCTATATACCATTGCTGCCATCACTGAATCACCAGCTCCTAGTGTATTACGAATTGGGACTGGTAATGGATAAACATGGCCATGCTTCGTTTCATCAGCATAGTACAGTCCTTTTGATCCTAAGCTTAAGAAGACTCGTTTTACACCGTGCTCAATAAAGCGATCCGCTGCAATCACATAATCTTCATCTTCTTCAATTGTCATATCTAAAAATGCTTCCGCTTCGATATCATTTGGCTTCACTGCATAAAAAGCATGAATTAAAT
>JBOFQK010000305.1:0-1033 GCA_051660865.1 Culicoidibacterales bacterium
GAAAAATTAAGTTTATCGAAGTTGGGCACGGTTTCTACTTTTATTTACTTATTTAGCGCGATTTTACTCATTTTATACTCACAAATTTCCAATTTTACCAACTCAGATTAACCGCTGTTGTTGCGACACAAAGCGTGACACCAGTTGGTGTGCGTTGCGTTGCCACCGCTTGGCCATCAACGTCAACCGCTGGGACATCAACACCAATGAAGTGGATGCAATAGCTTGTATACATTGAGTCATAGCCTTGGTGCAGTAAGTGCTTGAAGCCGTTATTGCAAAAAAAGTAAAAAAGGCAATATCACTTACTGGAGCTCAAGTGGTAGTATCAGTGATTTCCCTAAATCAGCTGAGAGAAACCACTGATACGAGCTTGATGAAGTAAGTGAAGGCTGAGACACGTTATAAAAGTAAGCGTCTAATCTCGGCAGTAAAGCCAAGTAAAAAAGACCTAACATGATTCAAGCTTCAGCTCCCTAAAAAACATGTGTGACGACTTGACCACATTTCAAATCGTCGCACATTTATTTTCTTGGTCACTGATTGGACTTCGTCCAAACGTGTTCATCGCTTAACTATAACGCGATTCCACCTTTGAGACTCGTCAAAATACAAACTCTGGTCGCTTCATTGGACTTCCGTTTTTAACACGCTATTCACTCCAGTGTTCAGAAAATCGCAAACTCTCATGAGTTCGTGAGGAACTCGCTTTGATTTTGCTTATTTTCTAGCCACACTGGTGGAAACTATTTTGCTTCATATTTTCCAACATGAATAGACGCTCACTTCCTTTTTTTGACATCCCGTCTCAATATTTGCCGATAGTACTTAGTAGCAAATACTGGTGTCATCACTTAACAAAAAAAAGTCATGCATTGCTGCATGACTCTTTTCATTAGGCCGTTTGTTTTTTTCTACACGAAGTTTCCTATCTCCGCTCGCACTCAGAAGCATGATTGATTTTTTACACGGAGCCTTGCTTATCCTCGCGCTTTAACACTGAGATGATTGATTTTCTACACGAAGCCATCTC
>JBOFQK010000306.1:0-1253 GCA_051660865.1 Culicoidibacterales bacterium
GGACATTTTCACAAGTGCCGATTGTGATGGTAACAGCGAAAGATCAAGAATACGATGAAATTCAAGGATTAAAGCTTGGTGCAGATGATTATGTGAGTAAGCCATTTAGTCCAAAAGTATTAGTGGCAAGAATTGAGCGTTTACTGAAAAGACAAACGAATGAATCAAATCCAAACGAACAAGCAATAGGTGGGAATATTTGGCAAATGCTTGATTTTCAACTTGATTTTGCTGCTCATCGATTGAAAATTTCAGGGAATACAGTTGAATTAAGTCCAAAGGAATATGATATTTTAACCTACTTAATCGAACATGAGCATCAAGTTGTGATGCGGGAAGTATTACTTGATCGTATTTGGGGTTATGATTATAGTGGCGATGCACGGACTGTTGATACGCATATGAATCGTTTACGGATTAAATTAAGTCCATATAGTGACTGGATTCAAACGGTACGCGGGAAAGGGTATCGATTTGAGGTGGTTTCATCGTGAATCGACGAATAACGATCAAACGAAAACTATTTCTTAATATTGGGTTATTACTCTTTTTTGTGATGGCAATTATTGCGGCTTTAAATATTTTTGCTTTAAAGCCATTTTATATTTGGCAAAAGACAAATGAGCTTAAGCGAGAAAGTCAGCAACTTCAGGAGCAAACGACAATTGCTAATTTTGTTGATTATACGTATGAAGAATTACAAAAGCAAAATATTCAGGTCAATATTTATCAAGCGAATGGTACGGTATTATTTCAATCAGATACTCAAGTCACTATTGATGATACTCAATTTTTGACGCAGTTTGGTGATTTACCAGTCAGTCGCAAGCAACGAGGAACGAAAGTTACCGATTATTTTGACGTAGATGATTTAGCGGAATTGGAAAATAGTGCTTTTTTAGTTGATACGCAAAATGATGATCAAGTGCTGGCGATTGGGACGCGCTATTTAGCGGATTATTATTTAATTTTACAAACTCCGCTAGTTGCGATTACGGCTAATATTGAACTTTTCAATCAATTTTTATTTTTAGGTTTTGTGTTAGCGCTAGGGGTTGGATGGATTTGGAGTCTTTTACTTGCACGCCAGTTTTCACGACCAATTCAAAAATTGCAACTCTTTGCTCAAAGTGTAAAAAATCGTGATTTTAGTCAACAATGGACCTCAAAGCGAACAGATGAACTTGGTGACCTTGGTGAAAATATGAACCAATTAGCCCAGATGCTTGATGAACTTGTGACACAACTGGAAA
>JBOFQK010000307.1:0-2513 GCA_051660865.1 Culicoidibacterales bacterium
AGTAATTTGTGTTATGATTTTAACATAATTGCATTTAGTTGTAAATGAATGGAGCGTGAATTTTTATGCATTATAATAAGAATCGACATAGCTGTTATAAACTTTCATATCATTTAGTTGTCGTTACAAAATACCGTCATAAAGTGATTGACGAAGCAATAAAAAAACGGCTTATTGCTATTTTTACTGAAATCCTCGAAGAGCGGTGGGGCTGCCAACTTATTGAAATCAATACAGATGAAGACCATCTCCACGTGTTATTTGATGCACCGCCGCAAGTACAGCTGTCTAAATTGGTGAACAATTTAAAAACAGTTAGCAGTCGACTCATTCGGAAAGAATTTTCAGCACAATTAGCACCATATTATTGGAAGCCGTATTTCTGGAGTAACAGCTATCTTATTTTATCGACAGGTGGTGCAACAACTGACATGATAAAAAAATATATTGAAAACCAAGGACAATAACATTATGCGAACCTAACCCCTCCTAAACGATTCTCATCGCTATAGAAGGGGTTAGGTTCGCTTTTTTGTTCAAACAACCGACTAAAAAAACGAATCAGCCGATTCGTTTTTTTTAGTCTTGTGGTGCTTGCATCACTAGTTCTTGGATGAAATAAGTAAAAAGCTGTTGCATGCCTGACTCACCCGCCACAGCTAACAATTCAGGGTGCCACTGTACGGCGATAATCGGTAACCGTTGATGCTCAATCGCCTCGATTAAACCATCAGGACTTGACGCAACAACTTCAAACCCCGTAGCAAGCTCTTGAATCGCTTGATGGTGCAATGAATTAACTAAGTACTCTTGCGGCAAAAATTGCCCTAGATGACTATTTGGTTGAATCGTGACAATTTCACTTGCTTGCAAAGGCTTAGTCACTTGCAAATGCGAATCAACCGCTACGCCAAACTGACTGACGTCTTGCCACAACGTTCCCCCATTGGCAACATTAAGCACTTGCATCCCGCGGCAAATCCCCAAAATCGGTTTTTTTTGCGCTTGAAATGCGTGCACAAATGCCAAATCACTCTCATCTTTGGACGCAAGCGCACATTTACTAACAACCTGAGGCTCTTGCCCGTAGTGGTGCGGGGCAATGTCGTCACCTCCCGCTAAAACGAGCGCAGCTAACTGTTGGCTATACGCTTCAATAACTGCTTTCGAACTTGCCGGAAGCAAAACCGGAATGCCACCTGCTGCTGCAATTGCTTGCGCGTACGCGCTATTTAAATAACTATATTCATAGTCAATCCCAGGCACAAACTCACGGTGTTCACTATTGGCAACAACTCCAATCAACGGTTTCATGTTATCACCTTCCTTTACTTACGATCATTAGCGATATAACTTTACGTTCGTAGCTTGATTATAGTGCGTCACACACACTTGTACTAGTAAAATGCTCAACAAAAAAAACCTTTGTCGTAACCGGAAGTTGGTTGCAACAAAGGTTTAAGGTTATAACACAGTTTGTAATTGCTCAAGCGCACGTGCACGATGACTAATTTGATTTTTTTCAGCTGCAGATAATTGCGCAAAAGTTTGCGTAAAACCACTTGGAATGAAGAGGGGATCATAGCCAAAACCACTTTCGCCACCCGTATTGAAGGCAATTGTCCCTTCACACGTCCCAGTAAACGTTTGCGTCGGTTGCCCTGGTTGAGCATACGCGATAACACAGACAAACCGTGCTGTCCGTTGTGCCAGTGGCGTTGCAACTAATTCGAGTAACAATTTCGCATTATTGGCCGCATCATCACCATGCGTACCGGCAAAGCGCGCTGAATGAACCCCAGGTGCTCCGTCTAAAGCATCAACGGCTAATCCCGAATCATCCGCAAACACTGGTAATTGTGTTAACTTCGCAATTGTTTCGGCTTTAATAATCGCATTTTCCGCAAACGTTGCTCCAGTTTCATCAATTTCGACAATGATATTCAAATCTTTTAAACTTAAAACATGAATTCCCAATGGTTCACACATTGCCCGAAATTCACTCAATTTATGGTGATTATTTGTTGCTAAAATTATTTGTTTCATCTTGGCTACTCCTTTAATTGGTGATAAATTTTTTCTGCTAACGGTCGGGGCACAACTTTAGCCAGTTCGTCAATCGTTGCCGCTTGGATTTTGCGCACACTGCCAAAAAAGGCTAACAATTGTTGGCGTCGTTTTGGCCCAACCCCTTCAATCTCATCAAGTGCCGATTGCACCATCGCTTTACTCCGGCGCAATTGATGAAATTCTAACGCATAACGATGTACCTCATCTTGAATCCGTTGCAGTAAATAAAATGTTTCACTGCGGCGATCTAATTCAATGATTTCCATCGTGCGCCCATCAAGCACTTGTGACGTCCGGTGTTTTTCATCTTTCAAAAGACCAATGACTGGAATGCTTAACTCTAAACTCGCCAGTACATCTTTGGCAATTTGCACATGACCACGTCCACCATCAATAACAATCAAATTCGGTTGGGCTAAGTTGTCACGAATGACACGCAAATA
>JBOFQK010000308.1:0-1549 GCA_051660865.1 Culicoidibacterales bacterium
CATATGCGCCGGATAGCCTAATGCTTCTCCCATTTGGACGGCTAACGTCCGGACATAGAGCCCTTTTGATGATGTGACTGTAAAACTAAATTTCATCGTACCATCCACAAAAACGAGTGTTTCTGGCTCCCATTCGAGACTGAAAATATCAACTTCACGACTTGGACGTTCAACGCTTTGTCCTGCACGAGCATACTCATATAATTTTTTACCCTTGACTTTTACAGCTGAATACATCGGTGGAATTTGGGTGATTCTACCGACAAGTGAGGCACAAACTGCATCGATATCGGCTGCGCTCCACTGGTTTACTTCCACAGCTTTTGTTTCAATCGTTGCACCATGTGCATCTTCTGTTTCCGTACTAAAACCAATTGTCACTTCGCCGCGGTAAGTTTTCGTCCCAGCCATCATAAACTGGCTCACTTTCGTTGCTGCCCCAACACAGACAACTAAAACCCCATCGACTTCCGGATCTAATGTCCCAGCATGGCCGACTTTTTTCGTTTGTAAAATTTTCCGTAATTTAAAGACAACATCATGACTTGTCATCCCTTTATCTTTATTGACAACTAAAATCCCATTCATGCTTCTAACTTCCATTCTTGATCAATTTTTCTCTTCTATTTTACCATCTTCATGCCTAAAAACCAAAATATCTCGCCCTTTTGAGATTAGAATCTTTATTAAACTGTTAAGAATTCCTGATTGTTGTTTGGTTTTGCACGCAAATACGGTAAAATATTGATACATGTCAATTAAAAGGAGATGCTTATGCGCAAAATTTTAGGAAGCTTACGAAAAGCAGATGAAATGTTCGATTTAATTCAAGATGGTGATCGTATCGCTGTCGGTGTCAGTGGTGGAAAAGATAGTGTTTTACTACTTTGGGCGTTACATATTTATGCAACAAATTTCCCAAATAAAAACTTTTCAGTCGTTGGGATTACTTTAAAGTTCGGTTTTGATGGTATGGATTTTGATCCATTAGAAAAATTCTGTGCTGATAAAGGCATTGAATACCACGCCTATGATACAGGTTTACGTAAAGTTTTAGAGGCAAATGCTGATAAAGATGGCCGGCTACCATGTTCACTTTGTTCAAAGTTCAAAAAAGCCTTAGTTATCGACTATGCGAAACAAAATGGCTGCAATAAATTTGCTTTTGGTCATCATGTTGATGATGCGATTGAAACAGTCTTTATGAATGCAATTTTCAATGGTAAACTTGGTACTTTCGTGCCAAAAATGTACCTTGATCGTGATGAAATGGAAATGATTCGTCCATTCGCCCTCGTTCATGAAGCTGATATTATTGCTGCTCACGAACGTAATGATGATTTAGTCATTGTCCAATCAATGTGTCCAATGGATAAACATACATCGCGTGAAGATGTCAAAGCCTTAATGGAAAGCATTTATGCCCAATATCCGCAAGCGCGCAACAACTTCGTCAATATGTTAACGAATACAGATATCCGCCTGTGGGATGTTGAAGATTTTACAACAAATTATGCGAAACCAACCAAAAAATAACACTCATTACCAC
>JBOFQK010000309.1:0-2563 GCA_051660865.1 Culicoidibacterales bacterium
TTATTTGTGAAGATGCAAGTACAATGATGCATAAATGGCATGAAGCTGAAATTCAAGCTGATGTTGTCGTACTTGATCCACCACGTAAAGGGTGTGATGAGAAGTTATTGGCAAGCTTAGTCGAATTAGCTCCGAAAAAGATTGTGTACATCGCTTGTGATGTGGCAACACAAGCACGTGATGCAAAATTCTTAGTCGCAAATGGTTATAAAACAACAGCGGCGTATCCAGTTGATATGTTTGGTCAAACATACCATATTGAAAATGTCATGTTATTTGAAAAAGCAGAATAAGTAAGCAAGTAGAAGTTGAGTGTTAGGCACTCGACTTCTCTTTTTTTGTCAAAGAACACAGGGCGTCGTAATTGTTATCAAGCAAGAAGGTCATGAGTTGAAATTGGCAATCGCTAGTGAGCAAATCGCTCAGTAATTGTTATCAACCAAAGAGAGGAGAATCCGTATGCAAGTTCGAGTAATTCAACAACCATTACTGCAGTGGTTGCAACAAAAGTATCGGTATCAGTTGATTCAAGCCCAGTGGCAATCACCAAAAAAACAGCAACTCAGTCAATTAGAGAGTGTTCACTTGAAGCAACTCGCAATCCAGATTAACGTATTAAATCACGTTCAGGTAGCTGTTCATCAGCCCAAAATCTTGCGCTATGATTATTTAGCGATGGCAGTACAACCGGATGCGACAGCAGTTATTATTGCCGTCCAGCAATATCGCGATGAAACGGTAATTGAATTTGTTAAACAGTATTTACACAATTATATGTTGTTACGCCAAATTTTTCCGAATAATCAGTTGCAGCTTGTCTATGTTTTACCGCAGTTAGCACCGAAAATTGTCATTGAGTTTGAACAAGCGTGGCAACAATGTGCGAAGGGATTCGCAAAAGTTGATCAAAAACTCCAAGCTGAACTACTTGTTCAAGCAAACCAAAGTGTAAATGTTGCCCGTACAGAAACAGCAAAACAACGCGTGATACCGAGTAAAATTATTGAACGGTTGCAAGTAGTAATTCGGACAAAAAAATTCGGTGTCAGTCAAGTGCGATTATTACAAAATCGAGCTTATACGAAACAACACTTCAGTATCAATTATCCAGTGTTAATGACACGAACTGACTATTTAAAAAGTCAGTATGAACGCAAACTCTTTTGTGAAAAATTGGTAGTGATTCAAGGTCGAGAATATTTTGTCTTCCAACAGTGGGACCCACAAAGTTATAGTGACTTTGAATTATGGCTACAACGGTATGAATAGGTTGGAATCGAATAATGAAAGCTTTAAGGGATTTTTAAACTGAGACCTATGTCAAGGACAGTGAGAAAAAAACCACAATAGAATATAAACTATTGAGCTAAAAGATGATTTCTGTATTCAACAGGAGTCATCTTTTTTAAATTCCATTTATATCGGTGGTACGATGTCAAGAAATTGGACCAAAAAAATTAAAAATTCTTACAGTTACAGATAAAGCTAATTCGCAATAAGTAGCTGTCTTTCAAATTGATTTGGTGTTAAATAATCGATACTTTCATGGATTCGTCGTGTATTATAAAATCCATAATTGTACTCAAAAACAAGCTTCTTGGCATGAGCTAAATTCATGATTTTGAAGCGGTAGAGTTTTTCGCGTTTTAAGCTTGCGTGGTATGATTCAATTTTCGCATTGTCATATGGATATCCTGGTGCGCTGTATGAAGCAACGACACCATGTTCTTCCAATAATTTTCGGAAACGTTTCGATGTGTACTGGCTGCCACGATCAGCATGAATCATTTTGATTGTTGGATAGCGTTCAAGTAATTTCGAGGTGTTTGAACTGACAAATTCATCATCCATTGTCGCTGAAACTTCTGAATGTAAGATTTTTCGCGTCATTAAATCCATGAACGTAAGTTGATAGACCCAGCCATCTAGAATCGTATAAATGTACGTCATATCAGTACATATATGCGTATTGACTGTTGTCACTACCACATCTTTCAAATAATTGACACAACTATCCTGATCATTTGATTTCGGACGAATTTTATAGCTTTTTTGCGCTCTAATTGAACGAATTTGCAGTTCTTGCATATAGTTACTAATCGTTCGTGTCGTAATTTTCACACCTGATTTTTGTAATATTTTGGCAATTTTTCGGGCTCCATAAACTTGATCAGATTCATTATAAATTTCTTGAATTTGACTGCAAATCCCTTGCTTTCGAGCACCGTGTCTACTTGTTTTACGATTCAAATTTTCAAAGTATGTTGATTTACTTAACTTCATCACTTTTAGGAGCATCACCAACTTGTGTTCGTGACGATACTTTGTGATAAACCATATTTTCTTTTGAATCGTTATTGTTTCTACTTTTTCGAAAATATGGTCACGCACTTTTTTAAGATTTCATTTTCTTCACGTAATTTCGCCATTTCTTTTTGTAATTGGCGATACTCAGCATCATGATTTAATTCAGTTTTTTTCGTTACTTCTGGGCTCGTTCCTAACTCTTTTGTCCATTTGTAAACTGATGCTTTTGAAATTTCGTATTCGCGTGTTATTTTCG
>JBOFQK010000310.1:0-1077 GCA_051660865.1 Culicoidibacterales bacterium
AACGAAAGTGAAAAGTAACCTAAATTGAAAGAGGACCTAGTCGGTACATGCTACAAATATGCAATTTTGATAGACGTGGTTATCATCAGGGTTTACAAAATACGTTTTCACTACTTCATCAACGTTCAGCTAAAATGCATAAGAGATAGCTACAAAAAGAGCAAAACAACCAGGTTAATGACTGTATTGTGTGCGGTACAGACGCACTCAGCAGAAACACATTAAAAATCGGTGCATAAAAATGTTTTCCTAGATTGGCATTTGAATCCGGGACAAACGGATTGCAGCCCGCTGCTCAACCGACTGAACAACCGAGGGCAAAGAATTCAGGAAGCAGAAATATGTCCAAATGCAGGCACTCAAGAGCACCTATAGCAGTCCGCAAATACGCTCGTTATCTCATTAATAATGAATTGAATTTGAATTGTATGTTTTGCAAGTTTGAAGGATGATTGTAATCCCGTTTTCTCAGGTTTTTGCAGATGTGTTAATTCACTCTAGATTGAATCCCCCGATTGGATTCGGTATACTCTGTTCGTCAAGATATTAATGGGAATTCGTTTGCAATGGTTAAACAACGAACATTTCAATGATATGTTTCAGAGTTTGAGTCAACTAAAGACAATAACAGGATTAATCATAAGCCCTCTGCAATCTGTTGCTAGGCGCAATCGTTGGTCACATGGTACGATGTGTAAGATGTCATTTGCATGTTCACAAGAACCTCGTTTTTTTTAAAAAAAATATGTTGTTGATGGCGGAAAAATTTTGTGATATTTGTCGCCATGTGCAATTTTATTTCCCAACGAAAAAAAACTATAACTGTATTGTTCTGAAAACAATTTAAAAACATATCGACGCAAATAAAAGTCATCTATCATATTGCAATAAAGTGTAAATGTTTCAGTAGAATGGGCGGGATTGCATTCTTTCAACTGGCATATTTTGATAAACAGAATTCAGATTGAACTATTCATTTAACAGAGTAAAAGTCTGATTTTAAAAGCACATTTTGATGGGTGCGATGAACGTCTTGGTTGTGGGAACAATACGAATGAACTCAAACCCGCTAATTCC
>JBOFQK010000311.1:0-1293 GCA_051660865.1 Culicoidibacterales bacterium
GTTTTTGTTCCGCTATATCCTTATGCCCGTAAGCTCAACATTAATATGCCTCATTTGCAGATTGTCTCAGCTACCGTCTCACTTCCGATTAAAGGAAACATTCTCCTAAGTGAAGTTCACAGGACAAAGATAAGTTCACATTGATGGTGGGTGTGTTTGTGTGTGCAAATGCTGCAATTAGAATAATAGCGCGATCAAACATTTGTGCAAACATTAATTCACTACGCCCAGGACTCGAACACGTGTGATAATGAGATCCGGCCTGCCACAGAAATGACTGAGATAAAGAACGATTATAATTAAGTGCATAATTTGATACGTGGTGACACCTACTTGCCTATAACCTCAACGTAAATGAGTTTCATGTGCAGATTGGCTCATCTGTCGGCTCTCTTCCGATTAAAGCGAAGTTTCTGTATTCAGAATTTAACAGGGCGAAGCTTTCTACACATTGATGGTTTGTGTGTGTATGAGTGTGTGTCTGTGCGTGTGAATGTGCAGCGAATGCACTCAGCATAATACAGCGGTCAACCGTTTGTGCAAAAAATAATTAAACATTACCGGGACTCGAACCGGTGCCATTCGGATTTCCGGCCTGCCGCATAAGCAACTGAGCTGACAAAGGCCAACACTTAAGAGCAAGATTTTAACCGTGTATTCCACATTGTTGATGTGTGTTTGTGTGTGGGTGTGTGTGTGTATGTGTGTGTGTATCGCAGCAAATAGACTCAGCATAATACCGCGACCAAATTTTGTGCAACAATTTGATGAACAAGGTCGGGACTCGAACCGGTGCCATTCGGATTTCCGGCCCGCCGCTTAAACGACTGAAGTAAATAACGGTTACACTTAAGTACCAACATTTAAACCTTGTATTCCAAATAGATTGTGTGTTTGTTTGTGTGTGTGTGTGTGTGTGTACGTGAGATTCTGTGCCGCAAATGGACTCAGCATAACTGCGTGACAAAAATGATTGCAACAATTTGATGAACATGATCGCGACTGGAGGCTGTGCCATTTGGATTTCCGGTACGATTCTCTAACGACTGAGTAAACGAGGTCTGACGCTTAACTGCAAGATTTAAAACGTGAATTCTGTTTTTGTTCCAATATATCCTTATGCCCGTAAGCTCAACATTAATGTGCCTCATTTACAGATTGTCTCAGCTACCGTCTCACTTCCGATTAAAGGAAACATTCTCTAAAGTGAAGTTGACAGGGCAAAGTGAAGTTCCCATTGATGGTGGGTGTGTTTGTGTGTGCAAATGCTGCAATTAGAATAATACCGCGATC
>JBOFQK010000312.1:0-1311 GCA_051660865.1 Culicoidibacterales bacterium
AATAAAAAAAACTAAGCCCCTCTCAAGTTGTGCTTAGTCTTTTCTACCCGTTTGTTTATGCAATATTTTCAAGTCGCATACTTTTAAAG
Source organism: Culicoidibacterales bacterium (assembly GCA_051660865.1). Lineage (GTDB taxonomy): Bacteria > Bacillota_I > Bacilli_A > Culicoidibacterales > ZOR0006 > ZOR0006. Next base: position 90 of record JBOFQK010000312.1, read on the forward strand.
AGGGCATCGATTTGGAGGTTTAACCCTACCACAATCCCTAAATATAAATGTTCAGTGACGGTTTGTGCTTCACACTCCGCTAAATTCGATTCGGCAATTGCTAATTCATCAAGTAACTGTTCCATTTTCATCATATTTTCCATAAATAATCGACTCCTTCCGGTGAATGATTTTTTTGTTGTACTGTCGACTTTTTCCTGTGCTTTGACAGTACGATGATCTTACGTTAATTAATCAATTCATGATGCTACTGTGAATCTTATTTCCTTACTCCCTTAGTGCAACCGTGGGCTGACTATGATCCTTTCACAACATAAATCTCTTTTTTTTGCCACTCGTTGCTCACCTCCGTTACCGCTCTCATTGAATATGCTCTAGTCTATCACATGTCTATTAGGTTTGAGAATATAATTTTCTACAAAAAAATGTTAATTTTTCTGTAATTTATTGCTCACGTCAACCTTTTAAGCATCTTTTTGTATCCGCTTACAAACAATATACATAAAAACCCCTTCACAATTATTTGCGAACGGGTTGAAAAAATACTTATTTTGTGGCTGCACGCTCACTAATCCACCAAGTAAAGAAGGTTAATCCTAACAAAGCGATAAATGGCACGAGTTGGATCAAAGGACTACTATTCAATAATCCCAAAGCGCCGATAAAGCCAGTGTATGGTGCGGTTACAAGCATTGTTGCGATAAATAGCGACTGTGATGTCGCATTGAAAATTGTCACTGTTACCAAAATAACTAATAGTAACAAGTACGCACTCACTCCAGCAAAAACTACTTTGTGGCTATCGTACAGTGCTTGAAAAAGCATCACAATCAACAGGAACCCAAAGCCAATACTAATTAGTAATAAACTGATAAATCCTAAAAAAACCGGAAGATTTACTAAGATAAAATTCACAAAAATCGCTGCCACTAGATGGATGCCAACTAAACTAAGCAAACAATTACGTAAAGACAGCCATTTCGGAAATGGATTTTGCATTTACTCTCATTCCTTTCATTTCCGTCAAACTTGACGGTCTCTTCTATTATATTAAAATCTTGCAAAAAAAACACTATGAAATTACACTTCATTCCCGCAGTGACAGCGCCATTTTCGTGAAAAAAACCTTGTCCGCCGTTGCCAATTTGCGGCTCAACGTCCAAGGTCCAAGTTTCAAGTTTCAGTTGTGCTGTTATTTTTTTTGACTTAACTGTTTTGTTTG
>JBOFQK010000313.1:0-30213 GCA_051660865.1 Culicoidibacterales bacterium
TCGCGATCTCCTGCGTGACAGGCAGGCATGTTAACCGCTACACCACGGGACCTTTTGGTTGCGGAGACAGGACTTGAACCTGTGACCTTCGGGTTATGAGCCCGACGAGCTGCCAACTGCTCCACTCCGCGATATATAATATGGTGGGGGATGACGGGCTCGAACCGCCGACCCTCTGCTTGTAAGGCAGATGCTCTCCCAACTGAGCTAATCCCCCGGGATAAAATAATATAAATGGTGACCCGTACGGGATTCGAACCCGTGTATGCATGCGTGAAAGGCATGTGTGTTCAACCGCTTCACCAACGGGCCATTTCGCTCACAACGTTTGGTAACGCTTAGTGCATGATTTATATTAGTCCATTTCACCTTTTTTGTCAATAAAAAAAATGATTTTTTTTCGTTTTTTGTCTTTTTTCTTGCCGAAAGCGCTTTAAAAGCGTTTTAGAGGTTATCAAAACGCTTTTTTTCTTGGCAAAGATCAAATAATAAGCAGTTCTTACAGTCAGGATTTTTTGCTTTACAGTGATATCTCCCGAAAAAAATTGCTTGATGATGAAACTTTATCCAGTGCTCGCGCGGAATTTTTCGCTTTAAATTTCGTTCAGTCGCAACAACATCACTCCCTTTACGAACTAGTCCGAGCCGTTGACTCACTCGATGCACGTGCGTATCAACAGCTAAAGCTGGAATCCCAAAGCCAACTGCTTGGACAACATTCGCCGTTTTTTGACCAACTCCAGCCAAAGCAACGAGCGCTGAAGTCTCTTTCGGCACTTCACCTTGATAAAGCTCTACAAGATCACGACTTAATAATTGTAAATTTTTCGCTTTCGTTCGAAATAATCCTAAAGTTTTAATTTGAGCTTCAAGCTCCGCTAAAGAAGCACTCATCATCGCTTGGGGCGTTGGAAACGCCGCAAATAATCCAGGGGTTGCTTTATTCACATTGATATCAGTTGTTTGTGCTGAAAGCATCACTGCCACTAAAAGTTGGAATGTATTCGCATAATTTAATTCACACTCCGCATTCGGATACAACTCTTGGAAAACTTGTTCAATTTTTTCAACCCGTTCTTTACTATTCATACTTCCTATTCTTCCTCGTCCGCTAACCAGTCATAATAATAAAAATCGCTTTGCGGCGCGACTGGTGTTGCTGTTTGTTTAACATTTCGATGATTATGCAAACGTTGCGCTTGAACTTGTTCAACTGTGACAAGTTGTTTTTTATGCCATTCGAGTAAAATTTTATCAATATAACGGAAATTCAACACATTTGATAGTACAGCTTCACGTAACGCTTCAATTAACATCGCTGCAGGAAAATCATCAGCCCAATGTCCAATCATTTCAATTTCCATTCCTGATAAGGGACGACCGAATTCTTGTTCAAACGCCGCAACACAATGAGCCATCGTCTGTTGTTCTTGTACAATTTGCTCTTGCTCATGTTGCTCATCAGCTAATTCAAATACTTGTGTATAAATCCGTTCATATAAATGTGAAACATCATAACTCTCCTGAATGACACCACCTTGGGTATGAGTTTGAATTGTTAATAAATTTTTCTGCATTAAATTACGCATGTATTGCAGACACTCTTCAACACTCTTTCCCATTCGTTTCGCTAACTCTTGGTGACTCGGATAATAGTTTTGATCACTCGCAAAATCAAAAATTTGTAATAAAAAGACGAGTTCTGCCTCACTCATACCTAATTGATGATAATGTTGAATTAATAATCTTGAAACTGAAAGACTGCCGTTTTTAATTAATGTTAATGCTATTTTCTTTTCCATAATTTGCCTCTTCTATGTACGCTAGACACGCCTGTTTCGTATTTTCTATTTGATGTTCATTTACCGCTTGAGCACAGCTCAATAAATACGCTTTAATTTGTCGTTTTTCAATCCCGCACACTTGACAATCAATTCCCGTTATCGCCAATTCACGTAAATCTCGGATGATTTGCCGCTCATATTGTTGAACAATCATTTGTGGAAAAAACGGTTGGTTTTGCCACGCTTGACTCACTTGTTCAAGTTCAAGCGCTTCACTGAGCGTTAAGCCTAAATACCGGATACTCACTGCAGACTGTGATCGCTGACGAACTAAATTACTCAATGTTTGTTCTTTTTTTTGATATTTCCAATCAAGGCCTGTCACTAAATGGACCAATGCCCAAAACTGTGTCTGATTAATCAGTTGGCTTGGAAATTGAATGATTTGCCGCCACTGTTCACCAAAACAAATCTGAGCAACCGCTTCGGGAATTAACTTTGGCTGATACGCTTGACTAGAAATAATTCCATTCCACTCTTTGCGTAATCGCTCTTTCGCAATCGCTTGTAAATACGGTGCACAGGTTTTAATTGCGGCAAAGGTTTCAGCTTCAATCCTAAAATCAAGTCGTGCTGCAAATCGAAGCGCTCGTAAAATTCGAACAGCATCTTCTTTAAAACGTTGCTGCGGCTGACCAATTGTCCGAATTAATTTTTGCGCTAAATCATTGCGTCCACCGACGTAATCAATAATTACTCCGGCCTGATCCATCGCTAAACCATTGATTGTTAAATCACGGCGTGCCACATCAACTGCAAGTGTTGTTGCATATGCTACCATTTCTGGCTTTCGATGATTGACACTTCCAACATCTTGACGAAATGTTGTCACTTCATATGATTGTTGCTCACCAACAATTGTAATTGTACCAAAAGCTTTTCCTAAACTTAACGTCTTGGGGAATAACGCCTCGATTTCTTCCGGACGAGCATTAGTTGCTAAATCAATATCGTGATTACGTTGTTGTAATAAGTAATCACGAACATAGCCACCGACAATATAGATTTCAAATCCATTTCGTCTAAATTGTTCCATAATTTGTTGGACTTCAGCTTCGATCGTCACCCACCCCTTTCGTTATTTTAAACTTTTTTCACTTTACTTGATTCACCCGTCCCTGTCAAGATAACACGATATAAAAAAACAAGCCAATTGGCTTGTTTTTAATCGTTTCGTCTCACTGACGAAAGTAAATATAGAAAGTATAGCAATGAGCTAAGTGCTGCAGCAACATACGTTAACGCGGCCGCACTCAAAACATTTTGCGCTCCTTTTAATTCACTCGTTGTCACAATCCCAAACTGACTCAGTTGTTGTAAGGCACGATTTGAAGCATTAAATTCAACCGGTAACGTCACTACTTGAAACAAGAACCCCGCGCCAAACAAAATGACACCTAGATAGGCAAGTTCAGTTAAGCCAAATAAAATCCCAAGCATAATTAACCCCCAACTCGCATTGGTTGAAAAGTTTACCACCGGTACAAGTGCACTCCGGAATTTTAAGAAAGCGTACGCATTCGCATCTTGCAATGCATGACCGACTTCGTGAGCCGCTACCGAAACCGAAGCAATCGAACGTCCATAGAAAATCTCTTCCGACAAGCGGACAACTTTTCGCGCTGGATCGTAGTGGTCACTCAACGTCCCTTTCACCGGAACAACTTGCACCTTCCCAAGCCCATTAGCATCTAAAATTTTACGAGCTGTATCATAACCTGTTAACCCGGCTGTAGTTTCAATCCGTGAAAATTTCGCATAAGCACTTTTCACACGCATACTTGCAAAGCCAGTTACAACTAAGGTAATCAACATAATCATCAAATATTCTGGTGAAAAATTATAAAAAAACATTATTCAAAGTCCTCCATTGTTGAAATTTCATATTCTTGAGCTAACTCAATAAAGAATTCATCAGTTTCATCTAATGCCAAACCACGCTGAATAATAATCGCTAAGTTTTTGCGATCACCTTCTTCGCGTAAAAATTTCGCATAATCGACTAAGAAATCAAGTTGATCACTTAAGAAATACGCCGCTTGTTCAAATTGATATCGCGCTTGTTCAAATTCCTCTTCGCCATTGTAAGCTAACGCTTTATACCACTCTAGTATTGGATCAAATTCTCCCATTGCTTCTAACTCACCAATAATGATAAGGAGTTCGCTAAACCGTTCTTGTGCTAAATACAATTCTAATAAATGTTTGACAATTGTAAACGTATTAGGATATTGCATAATTAATTTTTTCAATAACCCTTCGGCTTCAGCTAATTGTCCACGTTTCTTTAATAATAAAGCTTGCTGTAATCGTAATTGGTCAGCAAATTCATTATATTTAAGTCCTTGTTCAATTTGTACTAACGCTTGCTCTTCTTCATCCGCTTCTAATAGCAACTCAACTAACAACGCAACTGCTTGCGTATTTGCCGGATCAGCTTCAATTAACGCTTGCAACACTTCTTTTGCTTGCTGTTCACGTTCAATTTGCACAAGTGTCCGTGCGTAAGCATACTCATCGGCTGGCGTTTGCGTTTGCGCTTGCATGATCATTTCAAAATATGGTAATGCTTTTTCATATTCGCTCACTTCATACCAACATGTCGCTAAACGCTGTGGCACATCAATGGTTGCTTGTTCATAAGCTTCAACGTTTACTTGTTCAAAGGCAATGAGCGCTTCTTCAAAAAAGCCGTAGGCAAAATATGTCTCTCCAATTAATAATTGAACTTCATCATGCTCTAAGTAATCTGTCTCTAATTGAGCTAATTTATGAACGGCAACATCATAAAACCCTTGCGAAGCATAAATTTCAGCGAGTAAGATTGTCGCATCGATAAATCCTTGTGTCTTTGGGGCAACTTCATCGAGCAAGACAATCGCATCGTCTTCACGTGAAGCTTCAAAATAAATGTCGGCGAGTAAAATTCGCACTTCATCCGTTGGTTCTTTTGCTAAGGCTTGTTCAAATAATAGTTGGGCCATTTCTAAATAACCATGTTCATGTAAATAACTTCCGACACTTACTTTTGATTCAACTAATTGTTGCTCGTCTTGAGCAAAATCTTGAATTGTTCCTAATACCTCTGCTGTAAACCCTTCACGGTTACAGCGATCAATTAATTCACTTGCACGCATAGTATTGCTCCTTTAATCTTCATGTCTACTGTTAAACGCTGAATTTCAGTGATTTTGTAGTTTATTCAATGTTTTTTCAAATTCAGGATACGAAATAGTATACGCCTGACGCTCTGCAATTGTCAACGGTCTTGCCAATAAAGCTTCTGCTATTAATAATAACATGGCTAATCGGTGATCACCAAAACTACTATATGCTCCTTGTGCTATCAATTGCGTTGGACCTATAATTTTCAACCCATCAGTGGTTGGTTCAACTTTTGCTCCTAATTGTTGCAAAACATTTGCTGTTTGGGTAATCCGATCCGTTTCTTTCACGCGTAATTCTTGGGCATCAGCAATTACCGTTTGACCACTGGCCTGCGTCGCCGCTAAAGCGATAATTGGCAGTTCATCAATTAAACGCGGAATTATTTCACCCTTAATCTCCACAGCTTGCAACTGACTCGGACGAACAACAATCGTACCACTTGGTTCGCCAAGCAGTTGCTCTTGTTTCACGACTAAATTTGCTCCCATTTTCATTAACACTTCCAAAATTCCCGTTCTAGTTGGATTTAATCCAACATTTTGCAATGTCAACTTACTCCCCGGAATAATACTCGCCGCTACTAACCAAAAAGCGGCTGAAGAAATATCCCCTGGGACTTGATACACATCCGGAAAGTTCCAAGTATGCAGCTTGCCTTGCACACTAACTGTCCGTGAGTCCAATTGCGTGAACGGATATCCTAGTAATTGACAAAAACGTTCTGTGTGATCACGTGATTGCTCCGGTTCATGAACGATTGTTTCACCACTCGCAAATAATCCAGCTAATAAAATTGCTGATTTTACTTGGGCACTTGCAACTGGCGATGTATAGGTAATTGCACGTAATGCTCGTCCAGAAATTTTTGCCGGTAATGTCCCTTGGGGTGTTAACGTAATAGCTGCTCCCATTTGTGTTAGTGGCTCAACAACTCGCCGCATTGGTCTTAAATTGAGCGAGGCATCACCGATTAACTCACTATCAAATGGTAAAGCTGCTAAAATTCCCATCATTAGCCGAGCTGTTGTCCCCGAGTTTTGGCAATCAATCGGCTGTTGTGGTTGGTGAAAATTTGCCACTCCCGGACTTTCGACTACTAACGTCTGCTCATCTAGCCGTGTAAAGTTAACGCCAAGTTGTTGGAAACAAGCAATTGTCGCTAAACAATCTTCTCCGAGTAACGCACCAATAATTTTGGAAGTTTTTGCTGCTAAACTCGCAAAAATTATTGCTCGATGGGTAATTGACTTATCTCCCGGAATGATAATTGTACCTTTTAACATGGAAATTCCTCACTTTGATTGAAATGACATAAAAAACGTTGATACGCTTGTGCAAGTTGGCTATGTTGGTAACTCATTAACGTAAAATCAGCTTCACCTTTAGAAACAACGAAACGTACCGTTGCTTCAACTGCTTTTTTATCACTTTGCATATAGCCATATAATTGCTCAAAGTCTTGCTTTTCAAATCGGAGGGGCGGGAACCCAAATCGAGTTAAGTAAACGTATGGACTCACTGCAAATGGTGCAAGTTCATGCACAAAACATAATCCATACATCACAGCAACGCCATGAGGTGTTTGATAATTACTCATTGCCTCAATCGCATGACCGAAAGTATGCCCTAAATTTAAATAACGACGCACATTATTTTCACGCTCATCTGCTTGAACGTAATGAATTTTTACAGCTATCGCCATTTCTAATAACATTGCAATCTGTTGTTGAACTTCTGCTAACGTGCGATAATGGTTCATCGCACTCAGTAACTCCGGATGTAAATAGGCGTGTTTAATCAATTCAGCTAAGCCACTGAGCCATTGAATTTCTGGCAATGTTTGTAAAAATGCAACATTATATAAAACTGCTTCTGGTTGATAAAATGCACCTAATGTATTTTTAATTCCTGCTTGATTAATAGCAACTTTCCCACCTACGCAACTATCGTGCGCAAGTAAGGTTGTTGGAATCTGAATAAACCGCACTCCGCGTAAATACGTTGCCGCCACAAATCCGGCTAGATCTCCAATCATCCCACCACCAAATGCGATTAATACGGCCTCACGATCAACTTTACGAACTAAAAGTGCTTGCGTTAATTGGTTGTAATGATTGAGGTCTTTACTTTTTTCACCTGGGGGTACGACGAGTATTTGAACATGTTCAGGCAAATACGCTTGGAGTGTTGTCCAATGCAAGTCATAAACCGTTTGATCCGTAATCACAACAACTTGACTCGCATCTGTGAGCAAGTGACTTAATTGGGTTAAGACTTCAGTTTCGCCGATATATACCGGATATGTTTTACTTGGAACTTTTACCTCTAATTGAACCATCATTTGATCTATCCTTTCATTTGCTGACGTAATGCCTCAATATCAGTTTGTAATTGAGCTAACGTATCACAGCGTAATTGCGCACATAATTGCTGTACGAGTGTTAGGGCAATGACATTACGGACAACTACCGCAAAAGCTTCGACAACACTAACATCAGAACGCTCAATAAAACTTGTTGTCGCAACTTTCGTCATCAAATCAACCGTCTTTAACGGTTTCATCAAGGTTGGAATCGGCTTTACCGTCGCGTTAATTATTAGTGGCATTCCATTGCTCATTCCGCCTTCAATCCCACCGGCACGATTCGTCAAACGCGTAAATTCATCATCATGATAATGAATTTCATCATGTGCATCACTTCCTGTAAGTTGCCCTAAACGTTCACCTTCACCAAAACTCATCGCTTTACACGCGTTGACACTTAATACTGCTTGGGCTAAAATCCCATCCAATTTTCGATCATAATGGACGTACGAACCAATTCCGGCCGGGAGACCTGTAACCTTAATTTGAACTTGTCCCCCACTCGTATCACCGCTTTGACGTAATTGGTCAATATAACTTTGAATGATTGGATCACTTTCATCACCTAAGTGCGGACCAACCTGGATAACTTCACTACTCACCTCAATACCTAGTTGAGCTAATAATTGTTGCGCAATCGCTCCCATCGCAACATGAATCGCCGTTTCGCGTGCTGAAGCACGTTCAAGGACATTGCGCACATCGTCTTGATGCTGATATTTTAAAGCTCCGACTAAATCTGCATGACCAGGGCGTGGAGTTGTTTTCGGTGTGGCAATTCCTGTCACCTGCATTGGATCCATCGTAGCTTGCCAATTTTGATAATCACGATTTTCAATCGTTAAGCAAATTGGTGATCCCAACGTTTGCAATTGACGCACACCAGCGACACATTTGACTTGGTCTTTTTCAATTTTCATCCGTCCACCACGACCATAGCCTTTTTGTCGTTGGGCTAATTCTTCATTCACTTTATTAAAATCGAGTACCACACCAGCTGGAAACCCTTCAATAATTGCCGTTAATTGGGGGCCGTGTGACTCCCCGGCTGTTAAATATCGCATATCACTTCACCTCTTTCCATTATTTTAGCATACTCTTTCAACAATTATCAGAGAAAAACTTGGGAAAATGACGAAAGCGATCACTGTTCCTGTGCCGTTTATTTTTTTGTTGGGAATTTCATCTAATTCCGCTTGTTTTTTCGCCATAATCGCTTTACAATCAGACCAAATCTTGATTGTAGGAGGGATTATTATGACTTGGAAATTACCACCATTTTTTCACAAACAACACAAGCGTCAAACTCCACTCACGCCTGCTGAACACCAGGCCTTGATTCAAAAGTTAAACCATGAATTTAATGACGGTCATGTTGACCCACCAATTCCGACGGCTCAAATTATTTCTCCTTACGAAAAAACCCGTGAAATTGAGCAAGCGGAAAATGACTCAACCTTTAAACATTAAAAAAAGCAGTCACATGACTGCTTTTTTTATTGAATTGGCTCCTTTAAACTAAGCGCATTGGCTAACCACACTTGTAATTGACTTGCTAAGCACGCAATATCATAGGGAAACTTACGAATCATCTGCAAACAAATTGCTTGTGGTTGACTTGGTGGAATCCCATGGACATTTAAACCAATACTAATAATCACGCCTTCAAGCTTTTCCCCTAAATATTGCGGTTCTAAGAGAATACCGGCTAACTTACGACCTTGATAATATAAATCATTCGGCCGTTTCACCTCCACATCGATTTGATACTGAATCGCTAAAAACCGTCTGAGCTCGCAACCTATCATATAAGCACAATCATTTGGTAACGTCGTCAAATATAATACTTGCGAATAGAGTAATGCTTGATTTGGTTGGTCATCAAAGCGTCGTTCAAATTGTCCCCGTCCTGCTGTTTGAGTTTTAGCAACAACAATTAAACCTTGTTCACACGGTTGATTGAATAGCGATTTAGCAATATCAATGGTTGAAGGTACTTGTTCAAACCAGAGCTGTTTCATCGCCACCCATTAATTCTAACAAGACACTTTTTACCGTTTGCAACTTTGTAATCCGATAACCATATGCACCCGTAAAATACAACCCTAAGCTTGGATCGGTTGCAAATTGGGTATCGCTCAAACGATCAGCAATACAAAACCCAACTTTACGGGCACCTTTTCCTTGCTCGCACGGACCAACACAATTACTAATACAGGCAATTTGGGGTGCATTTTGTTGCGCTATCCGTTTAAAGAGCTCACTGTGCAATGCCCGACCAGGGTGACCAACTGGTGAATCGATAATGGTTATATCGCTCGCCTTTGCCTGAATCAACGCTTGCTTTTGTGCTAGACTCGCATCACATTCAAACGTGCCAATAAATTTTGTCGCAACTTGAACACCAGCTGCACCGAGCTGAATCATCCGTTGCATATCAGCTTGTGTCCAAATCCCCCCAGCAGCGATAATCGGAAAATCACCAAATTCATCACGAACTTTGACAACTTCAGGCAATAAATGCTCTAATTTAAAAGTTTCATCGCTAATTTGTTCTCGGCTAAAGCCAAGATGTCCACCACTGAGTGGACCTTCGAGCACAATTGCATCTGGTAAACGATGATAGCGTTTCTGCCAACGTTTACAAATTATTTTCAGCGCTCGAGCAGATGAAACAATTGGAATTAACGCCACATCCGGATAATCTTTTGTGAATTCGGGTAAATCAAGTGGTAATCCAGCCCCCGTTACAATCATATCCGCTCCGACCTCACACGCATCTTTGACAATTTGACCGTAGTTATTCAATGCATACAAAATATTACACGCTAGCGGGGCATCGCCACAAAGTTCCCGCGCCTTTTTAAAAATTTCTTGTAACGCTACTTTGGAATTTAAATTTTCCGGCTTTAATGGTCGACCATTCACAAGCTTCACATGTTGCCCTTGGGCATAATACCCAGTCCCAACTGCACTAATTGTTCCTAGTCCCCCATATTTTGAGACTGTTCCTGCCAACTGATCCCAACTGATTCCAACACCCATACCACCTTGCACAATTGGCAGGGGGATGCTGTGTTTCCCAATTGTCAGTGGTTGCCAAAGGCTACTCATTCGTTTGAGCCTTGCCAACGGCGAAAGTTAGTTCAGCCGTCGTTACAACTGTTCCATTCACACGAGCAACTGCTTCACCAACACCAATTGGACCTTTCCGTTTTGTTAAAGTCACTTCTAGTTCGAGCACATCGCCTGGAATAACTTTATGTTTAAAACGGGCATTTTTAATTCCCCCAAAATAGGCAATTTGATTTTTGTATGCTGGTTCTGAAAGAATCGCTAACGCACCCACTTGAGCTAACGCTTCAATAATTAATACCCCTGGCATGACATGTTCTTGCGGAAAGTGCCCTAAAAACTGCATTTCATTGGCGGTAACACATTTGCGTCCTTTCGCAAAGACACCTGGTTCCATATCGTCAATCGCATCAACTAATAAAAATGGATAGCGATGGGGAATAATTTCTTGAATTTGGTTACTATTTAATTTCATAACTTACGCCTCCACTTTCTTAAATGCGATTGTAGCATTGTGACCACCAAAACCAAGCGAGTTACTTAGTGCAACATTTACTTGTTGGCTCCGCCCACTTTCAGCAATGTAATCAAGATCACACGCTTCATCAGCCACTGTTAAATTAATTGTTTGTGGCAAGTATCCTTCTTGGATTGCCTTAACGCAGACAATTGCCTCAATTGCTCCAGCTGCACCTAATAAGTGACCGGTCATCGATTTTGTCGAACCAACTGCAACCTTTTTCGCTGCATCACCAAAAGCAACTTTAATCGCCGTTGTTTCCGTTTTATCGTTCAATGGTGTTGATGTTCCGTGAGCATTGATATAGTCAACATCACTTAATTCCACACCAGCATCTGTGACAGCATTGATTAATGCCCGTGCTCCCGCTTCGCCACTTGGATCAGGTGCCGTAATATGGTTGGCATCACACGTTGAACCAAAACCTGCTAATTCCGCATAGATTTTCGCTCCACGTTTTTTGGCATGCTCATATTCTTCAAGAATTAACGCACCGCCACCTTCTCCCATGATGAAGCCATTGCGTTCTTTATCAAATGGAATTGAAGCGCGATTCGGATTTGTCGATGTTGATAAGGCGCGCAGTGCTTGGAAACCGGCAACACCTAATTGCGTAATTGTCGCTTCCGCTCCACCAGTTAAAATCACATCAGCATCACCATATTGAATCATCCGTAACGCATCACCTAAGGCATGTGTCGCTGAAGCACAAGCAGTTACAACCGATGTACAGTGACCTTTTGCACCGAGATCGATTGCAATATTTCCTGCCCCCATATTAACAATCGACATTGGTACGAACATCGGCGAAACTCGTCTTGGTCCTTTTTCAAGTAATTTTGTTGCTTCGCTTTCAATTGTTTGTAAGCCCCCAATTCCAGTTGTATAAATGACACCAAATCGATATGGATCCGCGATTTTCCCTGCTAAACCGGCATCAGCAAATGCTTGACGAGCACTAACGAGCGCAAATTGTGCATAGCGATCCAAACGCTTCGCTTCCAATTTCGAAAAATGTTCCAATGGATCAAAGTTTTTGACTTCAGCTGCTAATTTAACTTCATAATTTTCAGTATTAAAATGACTAATTTCAGCAATGCCATGTTTTCCCAATTTCATTGCTTCCCACATTTGCTCAGCCGTATTTCCTAATGGCGTTACTGCACCAATTCCTGTTACTACAACACGTCGTTTATTCATCTTCGTTCCTCCTTACATTGTCATTCCGCCATCAACAGTGATGACTTGACCAGTAATATAATTAGCTGCTGGTGAGCTGAGAAATGCTACCGTTTTTGCGATATCGCTCACTTGACCAAAACGTTGCATTGGAATTTGCCCTTTGATCGTCGTTTGGATTGTTTCGCTTAATTGATCAGTCATTTCGGTCGCAATAAACCCCGGCGCAATCGCATTGACGGTAATATTTCGTGTTGCCACTTCGCGCGCGAGTGATTTTGTCATGCCAACCACACCAGCTTTTGAAGCAGCATAATTGACTTGACCAGCATTCCCGCTAATACCACTGACTGACGACAAATTAATAATTCGGCCCGAACGTTGTTTCATCATTGGCTTAATTGCATGACGCATACAATTAAAGCTCCCTTTTAAATTCACATCAACAACTGCATCAAAATCTGTTTCTGACATACGCATAAGTAGACCGTCTTTTGTAATTCCGGCATTATTGACTAAAATATCAATCCGTCCAAAAGTATTGACTGCGGTCTCGATTAAATTTTTTGCTTGTTCAAAATCGGCCACATTGGCTTGGACAGCAACAACTTCTACCTTTGGATAGTGTGTTTTAATGGTTTTAACGAGTTGCTCCATACTTGCAGCACTTGAATTGTAATTGACGATAAGATTCGCACCTAAACTTGCTAATTCGAGGGCAATTCCATAACCAATTCCACGTGATGCTCCGGTTACAACGGCTACTTGATTTGTTAACATGTGATTTCTCCTTTATTTTTGCAATTGGGTCACAACCAAAGCTAATTGCTCTGGCGTTTCAATTGTGTATGTTTTTACTGTTCGATCAATTTTTTTGACAAATCCAGTTAATACTTTCCCAGGACCAATTTCAACAAAGGCATTGACTCCTTGATCAAGTAAATAACGGATACTGTCTTCCCAATAAACTGACGATTCAACTTGCTTCGCTAATTCATAGACGAATGTTTCTTCGTATGGCTTGGCATCAATATTACGAATCACTGGTACTTTAGGGGTTTGCCAGTTAATTTTTGCTAATTCTGGTGCCAATTTTTGGGCAGCTGGTGCAAGTAATGATGTGTGGAACGGTCCACTCACATTTAATGGTAATACCCGTCTTGCCCCTAACGTTTTTAATGTTTCACTTGCTGTAGCGACTGCTGCTTTTTCACCACCAATGACAATTTGTCCGGGGCAGTTATAATTCGCAATTTCCACAATTCCTGGTGTTTCTAAACAGACATCAGCAATGACACTGCGTTCAATTCCTAAAACAGCTGCCATCGCCCCAACGCCTGGAGCAGCTGCTTGCATTAATTGGCCACGTAAATGCACAAGTGCAATCACATCCTTTGGAGCAATTGCTCCAGCTAATGTTAAAGCGCTATATTCTCCTAGTGATAAACCGGCATAAAAGTCAGGTTGCACCCCTTGGGCAAGTAACGCTTGACCAATTCCTGTTGTCATCGCTACGATTGCCGGTTGCGTATACGCCGTTTGATCCAATAAATCATTTTCAGTATTTAATAATCCAACTAAATCAAATGCTACTGTTGTATTTAATTCATCAATGATTTGTTTATATGTTTGATTTTCGGCATAAAACGCCTTTCCCATTTCACTATATTGACTACCTTGTCCGGCACATAATACTGCAATTTTCATTTCTATTCGCTCCATTCAATTAATGAATAACCCCATGTGAGCCCGCCGCCAAATCCGATTAATAAAATTTTATCTCCCGGTTGAAAAAGTGTTTGTGCTTCAACAAGTGCTAAGGGAATACTTGCTGATGAAGTATTTCCATAGCGATGAACATTAACAATGAACTTCTCCATTGGAATCGCTTGCTTTTTTGCAACATATTCAATAATTCGACGATTTGCTTGATGAGGAACAATCCAATCAATTGTTTCTCTTGTAATTTGAGCCTGCTTAATCGCACGCTCTATACATGATGTTAACACACTTGTCGCAAATTTAAAAACCTCTTTTCCATTCATCTGAATAGACGGATTTATTCCCTTCGCCGCCAATGTTAATACCCCAGTTTCATCCCCACGCGTAAAGACTTCACCGGCTAAAAACAATTCACTTTGTTCAACTACGACAGCAGCACTGCCATCACCAAATAACACACATGTATTGCGATCGTGCCAATCAATGACGCTTGATAACTGTTCAGCACCGATAATGAGCGCATATTCGTAAGTCTTATTGGCTAAAAATTGGTGTGCCGTATTAAAAGCAGCAATAAACCCAGTACAAGCGGCATTTAAATCAAACGTCATCGCTGATGTCGCCCCGATTGCTGCTTGGACACTTGCAGCCGTTGATGGCATAACTTGATCGGGCGAAATTGTCGCAACAATAATTAACCCGATTTGCTCCGCAGTAATTTGACTCGCTTCCACCGCTGCTTTTGCAGCTTCAATTGCAAGCTGTGTTGTTCCCACTTTACTCATATACCGTTGTTCGATTCCCGTGCGGGTTTTAATCCACGTATCATCGGTTTCAACATATTGACTCCACTCGGCATTTTTCATCACAGTTGGAATCTGAGCTTGACCAAGTCCAATTATTTTACTCATACTTCACACCCTTTCGATGTTGACTATATTTTTCAAAAAAAACAACAAGTTCAGCTAAAAAACTTTCAACTTGTGCTTTATTCGCTTGCGTCACATCCATTGCTAGTTCTTCAATCATCTCGCGATGAAATTGTTGGTGAATTGCATTTACTTCTGCTCCAGCCGGTGTTAAATCGAGCCGGAAAATCCTTCGATCATAAAGATCACGTTGGCGAAACACATAATTTTTTTCAACTAATCGTTTGATCACAACTGTCAATGTTCCCATTGAAACTTTAAGCCTTTGAGCAACTTCATTCATTTTTTGATGCTCAACTACACCAATAGCTTCAATCACGTGGACCTCACGAATCGTTAAATCGCACACGCCACGTTGACGCAATTGATTTTCTTCTAAAACTGAAAGTTGATTTACTAAATCAACAAAAAGGTAGTGTAACATTTTGTTTACTTGCGTCATTTTGACTCCTTATGTCAGCTTTCGATATTTACGTTCGCGTTGTTGGACTAATTTAAAAGTTGAGAGCTTCGCTAATTCTTGTAAATCATGCTCAAGTTGCAATTCAATTTTAGCAACTGTTTGCGCTA
Organism: Culicoidibacterales bacterium; assembly: GCA_051660865.1. Lineage (GTDB taxonomy): Bacteria > Bacillota_I > Bacilli_A > Culicoidibacterales > ZOR0006 > ZOR0006. Next base: position 15,373 of record JBOFQK010000313.1, read on the forward strand.
AATTCATATGGGCGCCACCATATGGTTCCTCAATAATCGCATCAATCATCCCTTTATTTAATAAATTTTTTGCATCTAATTGCAGTAATTCGGCTGCTTCTGGTGCCCGACTGGCATCTTTCCACAAAATTGAAGCAAATCCTTCAGGTGATAAAATTGAATAAATTGTGTTCTCCAACATATATAATCGATCAGCAATTGCAAAAGCTAGCGCGCCACCACTGCCACCTTCACCAATTAACACTGAAATAATTGGTGTTTTTAAATTTGAAAATTCGAAGAGGCATCGCGCAATCGCTTCTCCCTGACCGCGCTTTTCAGCTTCAATTCCAGGGTAAGCACCTGGTGTATCGATAAAGAAAATAATTGGACGCTTAAACTTTTCAGCTTGTTTTGCTAAACGAATCGCTTTCCGATACCCTTCTGGATGTAACATGCCAAAATTTGTCGCAATTTTTTCATCCGTTGTTTGCCCTTTCTCTTGAGCAATAATTGTCACCGCTTTGCCTTTAAAGGTTGCGATTCCCGCAATAACGGCAGCATCATCACCACAATGACGATCACCGTGAAGCTCTAAAAAATCAGGAAAGATTTGTTCAATATATGTCCGTGATGTTGGGCGAGCTTTATGTCTTGCAAGTTGAACAATATCCCATGCTGTTTTTGGTTCAAGTGCATCGTCTAATACTTTCAGTTGCTCGATGAGGGCCTCCATTTCCGCTTGTTCTCCATGCGTTTGACGAAATTGTTGGATCATACTTTGCAACTGTTCTCGTGTTAGTGTTTCCATCCTTATCCCTCCTCATGCCAACTTAAAAGTTGTGCTAATGTTAGACGCATATTTGGTCGGGTCACAATTAAATCGACAAAGCCACATGCTTGTTGAAATTCAGCTCGCTGAAAGCCATCTGGTAACTGTTGACGAATTGTTTGCTCAATGACCCTCGCCCCCGCAAAACCAATTAAGGCATTGGGTTCCGCCAAGATAATATCACCCAAACTCGCAAAACTTGCCGTTACACCACCCATTGTCGGATTCGTTAAGACACTTAAGTATAATAAACCCGCTTCATGATGCTTTTTCAATAAACTACTTATTTTTGCCATTTGCATTAAACTATGCAGTCCTTCTTGCATTCTCGCTCCACCAGAAGCACTAAAAATAATTAATGGTAGTTCTTTTTTGGTTGCAAGACTAATTGCTTGCGCAATCTTTTCACCAACAACACTTCCCATACTTCCCATCAAAAAACGACTATCCATCACAGCAATGACACATTCTTGACCACGAATTTGACAATATCCAGTCACAACCGCTTCATCATTCGCAGTTTTTTTCCGTAAGTCGGCTAATTTCCGTTCATAGCCGGGAAATTTCAATGGATTTTGCACTGCCATTTTTTGGTTGAACTCTTTAAAAGTTCCGGCATCAACAAGCCACTCAATCCGAGCGTATGCACCAATTTGGTATTGCTCACCACAAGTGCTACAAAGATAATCATTCGCCTTAACTGATTCAATATACGTCAGTTGGCCGCACTTTTCACAATTCGTATACGCATCAACTGGTGCTTCTTTTGCTTGACTCCGGCTTTTTTTTGGTCGTTTCGCTTTATTGACTTGAAATAATGTTAACATCCGCTATTCCTCCATTAGTTTCGCTACAAAACTCGTATCATGTTGATTCAATTGAAATGTTGGATGATTGAGTAATTGATATTGAAAATCTGCTGTTGTCGCTATCCCATCAACAATTAACTCATTTAGCGCAACTTTCATCTTCATAATTGCCGCTTCACGGGTATTTGCATGAACAATAACTTTTGCAATCATTGAATCGTAATACGGTAAGATTTGATAGCCGCTATAAACGCCTGAATCGATACGGACACCATTTCCACCCGGAAAATGTAAATTTTGAATCACTCCAGGGCTTGGCATAAAGTTTAACGCTGGGTTTTCCGCATTAATCCGACACTCAATTGCGTGTCCGCTAAATGTGACATCGGTTTGCGTTAAGGCTAACTTTTCACCCTTAGCAATTTGAATTTGCATTTGAATCAGGTCTAAATTGGTCACCATTTCTGTAACCGGATGTTCAACTTGAATCCGAGTATTCATTTCCATAAAATAATAATTTTTGTGCTTATCGACTAAAAACTCAATCGTTCCCGCATTGATATAGCCAACTTCTTTGGCCGCATTTACCGCCGCTTGACCAAGTGCTTGCCGAAGTGTTTCATCGATAAATTGTGATGGTGCTTCTTCAATCAATTTTTGATTATTCCGTTGCACTGAGCAATCACGTTCACCTAAATGGATCACATTTCCATATTGATCAGCCATAATTTGAACTTCAATATGGCGGGGATTTTCAATAAATTTTTCTAGATAAACGCGCTCATCATTAAAGGCAGCTTTTGCTTCTTGGCGGGCTGCTTGAAAATTACTCAAAAATTCGGCTTCTGTTCGTGCCAAACGCATCCCTTTACCACCGCCACCACTGACAGCTTTAATTAAAACTGGATAACCAATGAGTTGTGCTTGTGCACGTGCTCCTTCACTATCATGAACAACGCCCTCACTTCCCGGAATCACAGGGACTTGAGCTTTGATCATCGTCGCTTTCGCATTCGCTTTATCACCGAGGGCATCAATCGTTTCAGCCTTTGGGCCAATAAAGATAATTCCACATTCTTGACACATTTTCGCAAATTGGGCATTTTCCGATAAAAAGCCAAATCCTGGATGAATTGCATCAGCACCCGTTAAAAGCGCTGCGCTTAAAATTTGTTCTTTGACTAAATAGCTTTTTGCCGCTGCTGGTTGTCCGATGCAAATTGCTTCATCCGCTAGTTGTACGTGTAATGCGGCTTCATCCGCTGTTGAATAAACGGCAACAGTTTGGATTCCTAATTGGTGACACGCACGAATAATCCGCACAGCAATTTCACCACGATTAGCAATTAAAATTTTTTCAATCATCTTCCATCCTCCTTAGTCAGCAACAATTGTCATTAATGGTGTTGAAAATTCAACAATATCACCATTATTCATATTAATTTCTGTCACTACTCCTGTCACTGGCGACTTAATTTCATTCATGACTTTCATCGCTTCAATAATACACAGTACTTGCCCTTTTTTAACTTGGCTACCAACTTCAACAAAGTTTAAAGCCTCAGGACTTGGCTTAGCATAAAACGTTCCAACAAGTGGTGAGTGAATACTTTCACCACTACCGCTTTCTTTAACGACTTCTCTTGATGTTACTTTGCTTTCAACTTCTGCTTGTTCGGGTAAAGCTTTGGCAATAAATGTTGGTGTTGCCATTGGAGCGGCACTTACTTGCGCACCGTGTGTTTTCGCTAACTTAACTCCACCTGTGCTATCGCTTAACTCTAACGTCGCTAATGATGATTGTTCTAATATTTCTACAAGTTGTTTCACTTTCGTAATTTCCATATTTATTTCCTCATTTTCTCTAGTTTTTTTCGAAAAGCTTTGAATAACAAAGTATTTGTGATAAAATCATTGTATACTGAATTAATTTGTATTTCAAACCTTTTTTGCGGAAAAGATGAAAAAACTCAAAAAATGGAGCGATTATTTTATGATTATTACACCTAAAATTCGAAATTCTGTAGCTTTAAATTGCCATCCCCTCGGGTGCGGTGCACAAGTACAAGAACAGATTACCTTTATTCAACAACAACCTAACTTTAATGGTCCTAAAACGGCTTTAATCATTGGTGGATCAACTGGATTTGGACTTGCAAGTCGGATTGCTTTAGCGTTTGGGGCTCAAACACAAACACTAAATGTTTCATTTGAGCGGGAAGCAACCGCTAAAAAAACTGGTACTGCTGGCTTTTGGAATAATCTTTATTTCCAACATGCTGCCAAAGCAGCTAATATTCCAGCAATTGATATCCAAGGCGATGCCTTTACCGATGAAATCAAGGCTGAAGTCATTAATTCGATTCAAAGTCACTTCCCACAAGGGCTTGATTTACTCGTTTATAGTGTTGCTGCACCACGTCGAACTGATCCTGAAACTGGAATTACCTACAATTCACAACTAAAACCTGTCGGCGAGGCTGTAACTGGCTATACGCTTAACTTCACAAGCGATGAATTAGACTATCAAACAATTGAGCCAGCTACTGAAGCTGAAATTGAGGCGACAATTAAAGTGATGGGGGGCGAGGACTGGCAACGTTGGATTGATCAACTGCAAGCAGCCGGGGTCTTAAACAAAGGCTTTAAAACGATTGCCTATTCATATCTCGGTCCTGAGGTTACGTATGCTATTTATCAAAAGGGAGCTTTAGGTAGCGCAAAAGCGCACTTAGCTCAAACTGCTAAACACCTCAATGACCAACTCCAACCCCTCGTTGGTGAAGCGGCAATTGTTGTTGATAAAGCAATCGTCAGTCGCGCAAGTGCATATATTCCAATGCTGAACCTTTACGTAGCGACCGTCTTTAAAGTTATGGCTGCCCATGGTAAGCAGGAAACAACAATTGCGCACAAACAGCGCTTCTTCAGTGAAATGTTATATGGCCAAAAGCCCGAGATTGATAAACAAGGGTTTTACCGGCCTGATGCTTGGGAAATGGATCCAATTATTCAAGCAGAAACCAATACACTCCTCAACCAACTCACTCCAGAAAACTTTAAAGATTTAACTGCTTATTGGGAATTAAAGCGTGAATTTAACATGATTAACGGCTTCGATGTGCCTGGTGTTGACTACACAATAGACCTTGACTTATTAGCGCTCATTACCGAATTGCAATCATAATTCATAATTTGTGCAAAAAAAAATCCTTTCTCTGAGTCATACTCTCAAGAAAGGATTTTTTTTTTGCTTTAACTTTTAATATCGAGTCCACCAAAGAAGCACACCCCGTGCACAACTAATACTGGCGCGGTTTTTTCTCCTACTTTTATCGTTTGACGACGATCATCAACGCCACCAAAGATTGCTGAGACCCGAACATCAATCGTCCAATGCTCAGGTACAAGTAAATCGATTCCCCCAAAAACAGAAGTAATTTCTAATCGCGCTCCTGTTTCAGCTAATTGAGCCGATCGCAAATCTAACGTTGCTCCGCCAAAAACGGCCAAGACATCACCAGCTTTGAATTGTTGGGCTGTCACTTTTTTTATCGATCCACCTAAAATCGCGGCTAAGTTCATCGTTTCTCGTTGATCTTGATAATAGTTATCATTATTTTCCCTTGAACGTCGAGCAGTTGCTGGTAGTAATAAGGCAAGACCAATCACAATCACACCAATCGGAATAATATACGTCCAAAGCGAACCATCAATCACATCTAAATTGAGGGCAATTAAAATCACACCGATAATGCTAAAGAAAAATGCCGATAACCATAACTTCCGAAATAGATATGTGATTCCGATGAAAACTAATATCACTGGCCAGTAATTATTAAATACTTGCCAAAAAGCAACATAACCTAAATTATCTAATAGCATGAGTATCCCAAAAGCAATTACTCCTAAACCTAATAAAATTCGTGAAACTATTGTTCCCATCACTTCCACCTCTTTCTTTTCCATTATATTATAGCTGATGTCAAAAAAAAAAGCTTCTTAATTTTTTAAGAAACAAAAAAAACACCATCTATTGGTGCCTGCAAATTTTTATAAAAATGGGGCGACTGAAGGGAATCGAACCCTCGAATGTCTGAACCACAATCAGATGTGTTAACCACTTCACCACAATCGCCATATAGTTGATATAAAAAGTAAAAAATAATAATGGGGCGACTGAAGGGAATCGAACCCTCGAATGTCTGAACCACAATCAGATGTGTTAACCACTTCACCACAATCGCCATATATTCACATAAAAAGAAAAAAAGATAATGGGGCGACTGAAGGGAATCGAACCCTCGAATGTCTGAACCACAATCAGATGTGTTAACCACTTCACCACAATCGCCATTTGGCAGGGATGGCAGGAATCGAACCCGCATCAACGGTGTTGGAGACCGTTGTTTTACCACTAAACTACATCCCTATACTTTTTTTCAAAAATGGTGGAGGGGGACGGATTCGAACCGCCGAACCGTAAGGAACTGAGTTACAGTCAGTCGCGTTTAGCCACTTCGCTACCCCTCCGAGTGAATTTATTATTTTTTAAAATGGTGCCGGCTGCAGGAGTCGAACCCGCGACCTACTGATTACAAGTCAGTTGCTCTACCAACTGAGCTAAGCCGGCTTTTATAATGGTGGGGGATGACGGGCTCGAACCGCCGACCCTCTGCTTGTAAGGCAGATGCTCTCCCAGCTGAGCTAATCCCCCGGGTTGTTCTTAGAAGCTTGTGCTCCTCTCAACAACATTTAGTTTATCAGTTATCTCAATTCGTGTCAACAACTTTTTTGTTTTTTTTACAAAAAAATTTTCCAAGCACTACAATAAGTTATTCCGCTTAAAGATAATCGCTAACACAATCACTAAAATCAACATCCCAATCGAAACAACTGGCATCCCAAATTCACTATTCGCTAACGGTAAACCATTAATATTCATCCCATAAAACCCAGTAATTAACGTCGGTAGTGAAATTAAAATTGTAATTGAGGTTAATTTTTTCATCACAATATTCAAGTTGTTTGAAATAATTGAACCAAAAGCATCCATCATGCTACTTAAGATATTACTATAAACTTCGGTCATCTCAATCGCTTGCGCAATTTCAATAATCACATCATCGAGTAAATCTTTATCATCAGTATACATCTTGACGTAGTAACCACTCGTTAATTTTCGTAAAATCATTTGGCCTGAACGCAATGACGTTGCAAAATAAACTAAACTTTTTTCTAATGCCATAAGTCGATAAATTTCTTTATTGCGCATTGAATTCCGTAATTGCTCTTCAATCTCGATTGTTAGGCGATCAATTTGCATTAAATAGCGAATATAAAATGACGAAATCACACTCAAAAATTGCAGGGCAAAGCGCGTATGTTTATATGTATAAAATTCACGGACCCGTTTCGAAGTGAAAAAATCAATAATCGGTGTATGCTCTCCGCAAACAGTGACAACATAATCTTCAGTAATTACCATCCCAATTGGGCGGGTTTGATAAACGTGAATCTTATCGCGTTCGTCATACTCAACATATGGATAATCCACAATAATTAACGTCGCATCATCTTCGCGATCAATTCGTGAAACCTCTTCTTCATCAAGGGCATCTTTTAAGAAGTCAAAAGGAATGGATAATTTTCGCGAAATCCGTTCAATCTCTTCATGTGTTGGTGCCTCAAGATGAATCCATGCACCTTTTTTAAATTCGTCAATTTGCTTAAATTTATTGCCATCTTCTACATCAGTTAAATAAATTTCAATCACTTTATCACACTCCTTATACTTCAAATCTCTTTCATATTCTAGCATACCTCACAAAAAAACGCCATCCTTGCGAATGGCGTTTTCTGAATTATTCACAAACCGGTTGCGGCGTCATTTGTTCTTCTTGAGTACTTGTTAAACCGACTTGCTGCGAAGCACGTTGGGCAAAATACGTAAAGCCGATTAAACCGATTAGTGCGACAAACCAGCTAAGGATAACTTGTTGCGTCATTCCAAGGACAAGGTAGGCAACAGCACTAATTCCTAAACCGATTAGACCATATGGTAATTGCGTTTGGAAATGGGCTTGATTTTGGCAGCCACTTCCTGAACTTGAAAGAATCGTCGTATCAGAAATAATTGAATTATGATCACCAAAGACCGCACCAGATAAAACGGCTGCAACATACATGAGCGCAAGTGATTCATTTCCAGAAGCTAATCCAACAGCAACCGGGAACATAATTGCCATCGTTCCCCAACTTGTTCCAGTCGCAAATGCAATAAATCCACTTAACAGCATTAAAATCATCGGAATAAATAAGCTTGGCATTTGAATTGTATTTAAGAAGACTGCCAATTGTTGACCAACTTCTAAATCACGAATTAATCCCGATGTCGTCCAAGCAAAGACTAAAATTAACACAACAGCGAAGCCGTTTTTTAAGCCGACTTGCAATCCAGCTAACCACTGTTCACGACTATGTTGTTGTGGTAATCCCATAATAACTGTAATTGCTAAACTGATTGCTGAAGCAATTGCTAACGCTTGACCAATTGAACCTTCACCTAACATATCGATGATTGTAATTGGTAATTGTTGCTCGACTAAGCTTGTGTAACCTGACCATAAAAACAAACTAAAAGTAACAACGACAAGCGTGACAAGTGGCGTAATTAAATGCCAAATCGTTTGTTTTTCATTATGAACGACATCATATGTTTCTGGCATTTTCGTTTCATCAACTTGTTGTAATGTTGTCATTTGCGCATCTAACATTGGTCCCCATTCAACATTGAAAAAGACCGTAATTCCTGCAATTGCAATCGCAATGAGTGGATAAAAATACATTGGAACCATTTCAACAATTGTAAATAATGATGCCCCTGTCAATCCAGCGGCAACTAACGCTGCCAAAATATAGGCAAACCAACTCGAAAGCGGGACAATTGCCGCCATTGGCGCTGATGTTGTATCAACAAGATAGGCCAGTTTTGCACGCGATACTCCATGCGTATCCGTTAAATTTTTGGCAACTTGACCAGTTACTTGGGTACTGAATGTATCATCGATAAACGTCAGTAACCCGACGATTAATGCTACTGCTTGCGCACTACGCCGACTTTTCACCCGTCGAGCTGCGAAGCGGCCGAATTGACGAGCTCCACCATTAATATTGATGTAAATTGACATAATCGCCAACAAGACGATAAAGATCATATTGTAGACTGACGACGACATCGTCCACCCTGTTTCACTGATTTCAATAAAGTTACTGAGTGCATTTGTACCAATTAAACCGAGCGCGGCCAATGGTTGGAAACTCGTAAGAATTAAGGCCGCTACCATCGCACCAACACCTAACGATAATAACGTTTTTTTCGTCCAAAACACTAACACTAACATCACAATTGGGGGTAATAAAGCAAGTAATAATTCCATTTTTCTCTCCTTAAATATGGGTAAAATTTGATGATTGTTGCTGGCGAAAAATGAAGGTTTATTCTGCTCGTATTTTTCAACAAATAAAAAAACCAAGCAGATAGATCACTGCTTGGTTCCCCAAAAAAATGGGATACGTACGTTAGTGGACTCTATCACGATACGTAGCTCGCCCTCTTTTCACTGTCCGGTGAAAAGCGACAGTCCGAAACCTCTTATGATTTCGACCCAATTCACCCCATTGACGGTGGTGTGAATTTCGGCAAATGTCCCTTTCAAACAGTCTCAACGGATGTCATCCTCTTCTGTCTTACTCTTGACGCTTTGCAACCTCTATGCTATCGCGCAACTATTCAATTCATCTTAACTTCATTTTAGTATGACATTCAAAGTTTGTCAATTACTTAATCGCTTATCAGCACTAAATTTTAGTCAGCATAACTTTCTTTAGGTTCCGCACTACGCATTTGTCGATAAATAATCAGACCATAACTCACACAAACGATCAGTGGTAACACTGCAATTGCCTGAATTGCGACTGTCAATGAATACGTATCAGCTAACCACGCAATACCAATGCTGACTACCGCCTTGACAAAAAATTCACAATAGCTTTGAACTGATAGCACACTCGACCGGACACTATCATCAATCCCTTGGTTAATGAGGATAAATTTGAGCGGATAGACAAGTCCATTTAATAAAGCGAGCGCTACCATTGCCATTAAAACAACACCAGTTGCAAATGTTGGGACCATCGCGATAATACTCACCATTAGCAAACTAGCAAGTACAACTATTGTCTGCGGCCCTTGTTTGACAAGTGATAAATGACGAACGCAATAGCTACCAATCATCCCGACAAACAATAGTCCCGCAAAGACAACACCAAAATATTGGACATCGATGCCAATTTGCTCAAGTACTGGCTGCTGATACATAAAAACTAGACTAAAAGCACTAACTAGCAACGAAATGCTTAGCATTGAAATGATTAACTGCGATTGCTTCAGATGTTCACGTAATTGTTGCCAATACACTTTTTTCGTTTGGCTCTTTGGTTTCGTATTTGGCATCTTTGCCCCACTCACTAACGGAATCACCATCAGCCCAATTGAAGCAATAAATGGTAACGACGCATGAATAAGATACAAAATCCCACCAATAAAATTCACAATACTGTGCGCTAATTTCCGCCACACTTCACTCGTTGATACCAACTTTTGATGCACTGTTTTATCGGGTAGCGACTCATAAACAAGTGCTGAAACTGTTCCTGAATCTGCAGCAATTGCTCCACCCCATAAAGCAAATGCTAGCACAAAAAAACTAAATTGTGGAATAACTGTAAAGCATAGAAGTGCTGCAACCGCGAGACCAATCGAAAGATAAATCATCAATTTCCTACCAAGCCAATCCGCTAACATTCCAAAGGGGATTTCACAACAAAAAATTGCCATATCGCGGATGATATGCAAACTTGATATTTGTGTAAAACTTAGCCCTTGATCAAGTAAGTAAGCCACATAAATTGGTGTCATAAAAAAATTCAATGCAAAAGCACGATTCAAGTAATAATTCCCTTTTTTCATCAATTAAAATCCTCAGCTAAAAATAAATGTTTTTTTATTTGTTTAAATTTATCCTACCTACAAAAAACACTAATGATTCGCGTACAAATCATTAGTGTTTTCTAGCAATTATTTTCCTAAACGTGCTTCTAATTCCGCTTTTAAATCTTCAAATCCTGGTTTTCCAAGTAAAGCAAACATGTTTTTCTTGTATGCTTCAACACCTGGTTGGTCAAATGGATTGATTCCTAATAAGTAACCACTCATTGCCACCGCTTTTTCGAAGAAGTAAACCATTTCTCCAAAGTTATATGCATCTAAACGCTCAACATGAAGTAAAAGGTTTGGTGTTTGTCCATCATTATGTGCTAATAATGTTCCTTCAAAGGCTTTTTTATTCGCGAAATCAATCGGATTTCCAGCGATAAAGTTTAAACCATCTAAGTCTTGCTCATCTGTTGGAATTAATACTTCATGACGAACATTTTCAACATTGATTACTGTTTCAAATAAATCACGACGTCCTTCTTGAATGTATTGACCAATTGAGTGTAAATCAGTTGAGAAGTTTGCTGCTGTTGGGAAAATTCCTTTGAAGTCTTTTCCTTCAGACTCAGCATATAATTGTTTCCACCATTCTCCGAAGAAGACTAATGATGGTTCATAGTTTGCTAAAATTTCTGTTGTTTTCCCTTTATTGTATAAAGCGTAACGTAACATTGCATATTGGTATGCTGGATTTTCTTTCCAGTTTGGATTTGCATAAGCATCTTGTCCAGCTTTTGCTCCAGCCATCATTGCTTCAATATCAATATTTGCTGCCGCGATTGGTAATAATCCAACTGCTGTTAAAACTGAGAAACGTCCACCAACATCATCTGGCACAACAAATGTTTCATAACCTTTTGTATCAGCTAATGTCTTTAATGCTCCACGACTTGCATCTGTTGTTGCATAAATCCGTTTTGCTGCTTCAGCTTCACCATATTTTTGTTCAATTAATTGTTTGAAAATACGGAATGCGATTGCTGGCTCAGTTGTTGTTCCTGATTTTGAAATCACGTTGATTGAGAAATCTTTATCTTTTAAGACATCCATTAATTCATGCACATATGTTGATGACATATGGTGTCCAACGAAGATGATTTGTGGTGCTTTACGCGTTTCTTTATCAACAATATTATGGAATGTGTGCCCTAACATTTCAATTGCAGCACGTGCTCCAAGGTATGATCCCCCAATTCCGATGACTAATAAAATATCAGAATCTGACTGAATTTTTTTTGCTGCCGCTTGAATACGCGCAAATTCAGCTTTATCATAGTTTGTTGGTAATTCTACCCACCCTAAGAAATCACTTCCCGCACCTGTACGGTCATGAATTTGGTTGTGTAATACATCAACGACTGGAGCTAAATACTCAAGTTCGTGGTCCGCAACATAATCTTTTACAAATGAATAATCAAAACGAATTGCCATAAAAAAATTCCTCCTAGTTGTTTGGTTTACTGAATTTTAGTGAGTGTCTGCGAAATCCAAGTCGATAAACGCTGTGCTAACGGTTCAAATGCCTGTGCATCTTGCTGGTTCATTCGATAGTTCCGTAAATTTTTGATTGAAACTTCAACACGTTCGTCACTATACGTTAAAATTTCAGCACGGATCCATTCGCCGACTTTTACATACTCCTCGATATTTGGTACAAATTTTTCGGAAATTTTCGAAATATGGAGAATACTCATGCGATCGCCTGTTAACTCAACAAGTGCTCCATACGGCTTAATTGCCACGACTTTTCCGGTTACAATCATGCCTGGTTTCAACATAAATAACACCTCACTAATTATTATAACATAGAGTTTTCTATTCGTCCTTACAAAATAATTTTGTTTGAGAAAATCAGCTTTATCATTTCTTTTTTCAATTGCCACTTAAATTCAGCTTAATTTAGTCAAAAAATCAATGCATTTTCATAGGATTTTCGAACAAAAAACAGTAAGATAAACTTAGTTGCTCGTAAGAGTGAAAAAAGGAGGATTTATAGATATGATTTATGATATTACCGTAATCGGGGCTGGTCCGGTAGGAATTTTTACCGCTTTTTATGGTGGGATGCGTGAAATGAATGTACTCATGCTCGATGCGCTCGAAACAATGGGTGGACAACTTGCTGCTTTATATCCTGATAAATACATCTATGATATTGCTGGGTTTCCTAAAATTAAAGCCCAAGATTTAGTCGATAACTTAACGACGCAATTAGAAACCTTCCAAGCAACAACAACAATTCGCTTAAAAGAACAAGTGACACACGTCGTCAAGCAAGCTGATGGTTCATTTGAACTTACAACGAACTTAGGGGTGTATCAGAGTCGTTCAGTAATTATTACCGCTGGGAACGGAGCTTTCAAACCACGTCCGCTTGGTGTTGAAGGTGAAGCAATCGCAACCAATTTGCACTACTTCGTCCGTGACTTAAGTGTTTTTGCTGGCCGTGACGTCGTGATTTTCGGTGGTGGTGATAGTGCTGTTGATTGGGCACTAATGCTTGAACCAATTGCCAAAAGTGTCGCACTTGTTCATCGTCGGGACGAATTCCGCGCCCATGAACATAGTGTAGCAAAACTGAAAGCATCAACGGTAACATGTTTCACACCGTATATTCCTTCAAACCTTGAAATGAACGGTAGTCTTGCAACCCATGTCACTTTAAGTCACGTGACGTCTAAAGAAACAGTCACTATTCCAGTTGATGACATTATTGTCAATTTCGGCTTTGTTTCTAGTCTTGGACCAATTACTGAATGGGATTTACAACTTGAAAAAAATCAAATCCCTGTGGATTCATTCCAAGCGACAAATATCCCTGGAATTTTTGCTTGCGGTGATATTTGTACCTATCCAGGTCGCAATAAACTAATCATTACTGGTTTTGGCGAAGCACCACTAGCTGTCGCTGCTGCCAAAAAATATGCCTTCCCAGATAGTAGTCAGGCTCACGCTCATTCAACGTCAATGTTCGAAAAGAAAAACTAACAACTAGCCACTTCACATCGAAGTGGCTTTTACTTGCCAAATTTTCAGAGAATATCAATAGACAACAGTCGATGTTTTTTGTTATGATAAATGCACAATTAAAATTCTGGAGGTTCACAATGGAAAATATTGAAACAATTGAACAGCAAGTAAATGAAGTCCTTGCTCAACTCCGCCCATATTTACAACGCGATGGTGGTGACGTAGAATATGTTGGCTTCAATGACGGGATCGTCCAAGTCCGCTTGCTTGGTGCATGTGTTGGTTGTGGCGTTTCTGATGTTACGCTTTACCAAGGAATTGAAACCGCACTCGTTGAAGAAGTTCCAGGTGTGATCGGAATTGAAGATGTCACAGAACACGAACGCGCCGCTGAACTTGATCGTTACTTTTTTGATCTAACTGAAGAGATTAAAAAGTTAAATGCACAAGACGAACCAAAAACTGATTAAAGATTAAAAACTAGCTTGATTCGCTAGTTTTTTTATTGCTTTATTTGCTAGCATCACTAAATTACACGCGTTATAATCAAAGTAACTTGAAAAGAAATGAGGAAGTAATCATGAGTTTTAACCGTGTAGATACTAAAGATATTGTCATCGATTTACTCAATCAACGTGGCGTTTCAATCCACGATATTGCTGATTTAGTTTATTTTTTACAAGAAAAATATGTGCCCAATCTGTCATTAGAAACGTGTATTCAATATACAATGGAAGTATTAGGTAAACGTGAAGTCCAAAGTGCCATTCTCACCGGAATTGAACTTGATATTTTAGCCGAACAAAACAAACTCACTGAACCACTCCAAGCAATCGTCGCTCGTGATGAACCACTTTATGGGATTGATGAAATCTTAGCTCTCAGCATTACGAATATTTACGGTTCGATCGCCTTTACTAACTTTGGTTATATTGATAAAGTCAAACCTGGCATTCTCGCCACAATTGATGCCAAAGATAAAGATAAAGTCCAATGTAATACCTTCCTCGATGACCTCGTTGGTGCCGTTGCTGCGGCTGCGGCTTCAAGTATCGCCCACGCGCATGGCGATAGTTATTATAAAAATGAATTAACTGAAAACTGTGATCGTAACGCCTAATCAAAAAAAGCCACTGTGAAAGTGGCTTTTTTTAGTTCCAGTTTAATTTTTCGATTGTTGCCACATCAGCTTC
>JBOFQK010000314.1:0-1185 GCA_051660865.1 Culicoidibacterales bacterium
TTAAAGCTTGGCGCAGATGATTATGTGAGTAAGCCATTTAGTCCAAAAGTATTAGTGGCAAGAATTGAACGTTTACTGAAAAGACAAACGAATGAATCAAATTCAAGCGAACAAGCAATAGGTGGGAATATTTGGCAAATGCTTGATTTTCAACTTGATTTTGCTGCACATCGGTTGAAGATTTCGGGGAAAATTGTTGAATTAAGCCCGAAGGAATATGATATTTTAACCTACTTAATCGAACATGAGCATCAAGTTGTGATGCGTGAAGTATTACTTGATCGCATTTGGGGCTATGATTATAGTGGTGATGTGCGGACTGTTGATACGCATATGAACCGTTTACGGATTAAATTAAGTCCATATAGTGAGTGGATTCAAACTGTACGTGGAAAAGGGTATCGATTTGAGGTGATTTCATCGTGAAACGACGAGTAACGATTAAACGGAAACTATTTCTCAATATCGGATTATTACTCTTTTTTGTGATGGCAATTATTGCTGCTTTAAATATTTTTGCTTTAAAGCCTTTTTATATTTGGCAAAAGACAAATGAACTTAAACGTGAAAGCCAACAACTCCAAGCGCAAATGACAGTTGCTGATTTTGTTGACTATACGTATGAAGAACTGCAAAAGCAAAATATTCAAGTTAATATTTATCAAGCGAATGGTACGGTGTTATTTCAATCAGATGCTCAGGTTACTATTGATGATACTCAATTTTTGACCCAATTTGGTGATTTGCCAGTCAGTCGCAAGCAACGCGGGACAAAAGTTACTGATTATTTTGATGCAGATGATTTAGCGGAATTAGAAAGTAGTGCTTTTTTAGTCGATACGCAAAATGATGATCAAGTGCTGGCGATTGGGACGCGCTATTTATCGGATTATTATTTAATTTTACAAACTCCGCTAGTTGCGATTACGGCTAATATTGAACTTTTCAATCAATTTTTATTTCTAGGTTTTGTGTTAGCGCTAGGGGTTGGGTGGATTTGGAGTCTTTTACTTGCACGCCAGTTTTCACGACCGATTCAAAATTTACAACTCTTTGCTCAAAGTGTAAAAAATCGTGATTTTAGTCAACAATGGACCTCAAAGCGAACAGATGAACTTGGTGACCTTGGTGAAAATATGAACCAATTAGCCCAGATGCTTGATGAACTTGTGACACAACTGGAAA
>JBOFQK010000315.1:0-7791 GCA_051660865.1 Culicoidibacterales bacterium
TACTTCCTCTAACACTGGTAATAACATTTGGCATGGTCCACACCATGTTGCATAAAAATCAACTAAATATTTTCCACTTGCTACTTTTGCTTGAAACTCTTCAACGGTTGTTACTGTTACTGCCATTTTGATTTCCTCCTCTTATTACTTCTCATTATACAAACCACATTTAGTATTTGTCGAATGGAATGCACCAATTTTTTCTTGATTGTTACTATTATAGAGAATGTGTTAGCGAAAGGCAATCATTTTAGCACTGCTTTAACTTAAAGTCACTCTGACAAAATTGGATTGCTCCTGAGCTGAAAAAGCTCGCCTAATTACTTAAATTCAACAACAGTTGCACCAACTCCACCTTCACCGGCACCACCAAGACGATAGGTTTTAACAATCTTACTTTGTTTCAAGTGCTCATGAACCCCTTTACGGATCGCACCAGTTCCATGGCCATGAATAATTGAAACACTTGGATAATTCATGAGTACTGCTTTATCGAGGTAGTGATCAAGCTCAATCATAGCTTCATCAAAGCGTTTCCCACGTAAATCAAGCTTCATCCCTACTGTTTGGCGCTCGCCCTTAATTCCAACCCGTTTACTTGGTTTCTCTTTCGCAGTTCGACGTTTTTCAAAGAGTAAGTCTTCATCTTTGACTTTCATACTCATCCGCCCAATTTTGACTTCCCATAAACCAGGTTTGATTTCCCGCATAATTTCACCGTTACTTCCAAGCGTTGCAACTTTAACAAGATCGCCAACTTGTAAATCAACTCGCGTTTTCGGTCGTGTAATTCCACGACGCTCATCATATTTCGCATTTTTCAAAGCTGTCCGAGCGGCAATTAATTCATGTTCTTTGACATTTTCAGCATGAACAAGTTTCAAATCACTAATAATTTGATCTGCTTGTTGCTGAGCACGTTTTAAATACTCATTCGCTTCTTTTTTCGCTTTATCAATCATTTGTTGTTTTTGACGTTCATATGACTGTTTTTGCAATTTCAGCTCTTCTCTTAACGCATGCACTTCCGCCTGTTGCGTTTGTGCTAATTCACGCGTATGCTGTAAGCGAATACTCTCAGACTCTAATCGTTGAATCGTTTCGGTCATTTCACTTGTCTCAAGCTTCGCATGTTCACGTGCTCGTTCAATGATAAAATCAGGCAATCCTAAACGTTTAGAAATCTCAAAAGCATTTGAACGTCCTGGAATTCCTAATAACAATTTATATGTTGGTCGCAACGTATCAATATCAAATTCAACACTGGCATTGATAACTGCATCATTTTCATAACCGTAAGCTTTCAACTCAGGATAATGCGTTGTTGCAATAACACGTGCTTCTTTTTTCTGCATGTATTCCAAAATTTCAATTGCTAGTGATGAACCTTCCTTTGGATCAGTTCCACTTCCTAATTCATCAAATAACACCAGTGAATTGTATGAGAGATTTTCAATAATTTGAACAATATTTTTCATATGTGATGAGAACGTTGATAAACTTTGTTCAATTGATTGTTCATCACCAATATCAGCAAAAACATGATTAAAGACAGCTAATTCACTTTTTTCAGCCGCGGGGATATGCAATCCTGCTTGAGCCATTAATGTTAATAGCCCAACCGTTTTTAAGGTGACAGTTTTCCCCCCGGTATTCGGTCCAGTAATCACGATTGATGTATATGTTTTTCCTAAAATAATATCATTTGGTACAACAATTTCACGCTCAATTAGTGGATGACGAGCTTGGAGCAAATGAATTGCTCCACTCGTATTTAAAATTGGCCGAACTGATTCAGTCGCAATTGCATAACGTGCTTTCGCAAACATAAAATCAATCTCAGCAAATACGAGTAAATTTGCGAGTAAACTATCTGCTTCAACTTTAATTCGTAACGTTAAATCACGTAAAATTCGTTCGATTTCAGTTTTTTCATTTGCAAATAGCTGTGCGAGTTTATTATTTAAAGCTACGACTGCTTCCGGTTCAATAAAGACGGTTGACCCTGATGCTGATTGATCATGCACGATACCACCAAATGTATTTTTGTAATCAACCCGAACTGGAATAACATAACGATTATTTCGAATTGTGACAATTCCATCCGTTAATTTATCTCGATGGGTTTGCACCATCCGATTTAATTTTTCGCGGACTGAGTTTTCCGTAATTTTCATCTGCGCCCGAATTTGACGTAAAACAATTGAGGCCGTATCAACAATTCGTCCGGTATCATCAATCGTACTCTGAATTGTCCGGTATAAATCAGGTTGTTGCACTAATTGTTCAACTAAATTGTAAAATTGAGGGTAGTCGCCTAATTCTTGTAATTCACGAGTAAAACTTTTCATTTGGACAATCGCATATAAATGCGAACCAACTTCAAGAATTTCAGGTGCACTTAAAATTGCATCTGCCTTCGAGCGTAAGAGTGCTTGCTTAATATTATATACGCCACCTAATGGGGCCGTATCTTTCGCTAAACAAATCCGGACTGCTTCTTCCGTAATTTGTTGCCAATTTTTGATAATGTCATAATTATTACTCGGTTGTAATTGTGTGACTTTTTCTTTCCCTAAGCTCGTCGCTGCGTATGGGAGCAGTTGTTCAATCACACGATTAAATTCGAGAATTTGTAATGAATGTTCCATAGTTACATTCCTTTCTTGCAAATATTACTTTTATTATACCATTTTCTCCTTTTTTTCGCATTGCTTTTCCAAAAAACAAAAGCAGTGCACATCTGCACTGCTTTCGCTTAAAAATTATCATCCTCTGTATTTAGCACCTCTAATTGTGGCTGTGTCGCAGCAAAATCTAACAATTTTTGTGGTGTTTGTTGAGTGTAAAAACTAATATAATTCGACTCAAGAACAAGTGTTCCACTTTGTTTTTCATCACTTGGCCAGAAATGCCCACTAAATTGCCACGGTGCATTCGACATCACTTCATCACCGTATGCCATAAATATTTCAAATTGATTCGTCTGAATTTTCCACTCGACATTCGGTACACTCATAAAATTCAGATATAATCCCGAATAATCTCGTAAAGTTACTGTCCCACTAAATGGTACATATTCATATGCAATGTTACTTCCTTCAACAGTTAACGTATTCGTTGTCAATGCTTCAGTATAAAATTGATTACTGATTGAAAGGTAATCCCCTTTAGCAACCACATCAGTGAAGGCGTTTAAAAGTTTGTAGTCTAAGTTGGTACTTCCATAATAATACCCATAAGAATAATCAATCACATTTTCGTATGTTAATTGTTTTTGACTTGTCGGCTGAGTTGGATTAGTAATCGCAAACTGACCTGTGTGACTTATTTTTGTCTGTTCACCTAGTCGATCACTATCAACAATTGTGACATTTCCAGCACTGAAAATCTCTAAATTAATTGCTTGAGATTTTGGCACTTGAATAATCAGCGTTACTGCTTGCTCATGGAAAATTGCCCCTACAGCTTCTTCGACAAATTTACTCGCATCTTGCGTAATTTCTGGAAAATCAAAGGTTGATTTCGCCGTTAATTTTACTGTTTGATCAACTAATTCTGTATCGACTTCTAATTTTTGAACATTAGAATTTTCAATCGCAACTTGAAATTGTTCAGTTGGACTTGTTTCAATGCGCACACTAACATCACTAGCATCAATAACGACTTTCGTTACTAATGTAGATACTGCTTCAACAACTTCTTGTGTCTGCTTTAATTCTGTTTTCGCAATCACTTGTTGCATATATGGAATCGTCGTCAGGACACTTGGAATCAACGTCGCTAAGCCAATTACTAACACGACAATTGCCGTAATCAATAAGCGTTTATTTAGTTTATTCATGGTTCGTTCCTCCTGGTACTTGATTGACATGGTATTGCCACCACGTTTTTAAACGTTTACTATAGGCAAGAATGTAACTAGCGAGTACGCGAGTAATGACTAGCCCAATTAGGAAACATCCTAAACACATGAATGCTCCACTGAAGAAGACTAATCCTAGGCTCACATTTGCCATAATAAAATAACTACCACCGATGAGTAAGGCAATTGCACCAAGTCCCGTCCAAATCATATTCATTACAATAAAACAAATAATCACGAAGGCAATAATTGCCGCACCAAATGCAAGCATTTGAGCAATGACTCGTAATAGTCGCGTCGTTACACTCATTTTTTTCACATCTTTACGTTGCAATTTTTGTGTCAACTTTTTGATTACGCGATTCCCTTTTAATTTAAGTTTTTGCCATAATTGTTGAACTGCTGCTTGTTTTTTGGTTGGTTGCAACTCTTCAACTAACTGTTGAACTAATGTTTTCGGTGAACCTAAGCCACTAATAACTTCCATTTCTGTTTTCCCATTTGCTAATCCATCAGCAAAAAATTCTTCATAATCACGAATAATATCTTCTGTTTCAACACGTGAAAAACGTTGTGACACATAATCACGTAATAATTCTAAGTATTCTTTCCGATTCATGCCTGTTCTCCCTCTAATAATGTTTGTACTGCTTTCGTAAATGTTTGCCACTCAACGGCTACAGTACGATAATGTGTCGCTCCTGTTTCAGTCATTTGATAATACTTTCGAGCTGGGCCTTCATTTGATTCTTGAATATACGTGGTAAAATAGCCCTCTTTCGTCAAACGCCGTAAGATTGGATAAATTGTACTTTCAGTTACATCGATATATTCGACTAACGCACTAACAATTTCGTATCCGTACATGTCATGTCTTGCAATCAGTGCCATTACACAAATATCAAGAACACCTTTTTTAAATTGTGTTTGCATAAATTCACCTCGCCAATATTGAATACTGTAGTACTTCGTATTACACAGTAACTACCTTCGTTTAAAACTATAACACAGTACTTCGCATTGCACAATAGCTAAAATTTAAAAACACCGTGTTCCTCACTTAGTGAAGCACTGTCGGTGTTTTTTTGACGTGTTTATCTAATTGTTTTAATCCTTGAATGACACTATCAAATAAATTTTGATTTACTGTTTGCTTAATCATTGGATACAGCGGATCTTCAAGCGTATCGAGTAATTCGATATTTTCAAAACGTAATCCTAATACCATCGCGTATACGTCATTTACAAGTAATTGTGCTGTCATCTCAACTTGTCCAACTGGATATTCATCAATGACTTCAACATGCTTGAGTTCAATGCGATTAATTGAAAGTGAACACGTTTCAACCGGTTCAACTTCTGAAAATAGTGCTAAAGCCTTAGGGTCTGCTAAATATGAAGCTAATTCATCACTAAAATAACTCTGAAAAATTTCAATTGCTTGTTGTTCTAATTCATCAATCATCATACACATCTCCTTTTTTGTGGTTTTTTTTATTATACTGCATTTAGCCTTTTTTTTCCAGTCTGACACTTTTTACCCACTCACTAAAATGGACAATTGAAAAATGCTCCTCACTTCCGTATGATTAACAAGAAGAAAGGAATGATTTTATGTCTGTTATTACTCTAGTTGTTAATGAAGCAACACTTACTAAGATGACGACTTTTTATGCTGATCATTTTACTAAAACACCACAATATGCCCGATTTCAAGCTAAAATCCCTGATTGTACAATTACCGCGTATAATTCGCTCAAGGTTGTTTTTCAAGGGAAAGTTGCCGAGTCTGAAGCACATCTGTGGCAACAGTTTTCAACACAATCTCCCACCCAAAGCCCGAGCTCAACTCCTTCAGCACTTTCTCAACCACAATGGGATCAAGCAACTTGTATCGGTTGTGATGAATCGGGAGTTGGCGACTATTTTGGACCCGTGACGGCAGCGTGTATTTATTTACCCGCAGCTGATGTCGAACGTGTTCGCGCGCTAGGAATTACTGACTCAAAAAAAATGACTGATGAAGTTATTTGTCAATTAGCACCAGTACTAATGCAACAATTCCCTCATGCAATTACATTGTTACCAAATCCCAAATATAATCACTTGCAAGAGCAAGGGGTAAATGGCCATATGATGAAAGCACTCTTACACAATCAAGCCCTAACAAAACTTTTCACTACGCAGACACTCTCTTATGATTATATCGTTATGGATCAATTCGTAAACGAACGGGCTTACTATCGCTATTTTGAAACCTTAGGCGTACAACCGATTCAAGGGCTTCAGTTTTTACCAAAAGCAGAAACTCACTGTGTCGCTGTTGCTGCCGCTTCAGTCTTAGCACGTTACACCTATGTAAAGGCTATGGAAAAACTCGCAATTCAATTAGGTCAATCACTCCCTAAAGGCGCTAATCGTCGTGTTGATCAATTTGCAGCTGAACTAATTACTCAACATGGTGTTGAGTTCCTTGATAACTATGCTAAACTCCACTTTGCGACCACGCAAAAAGCCATTGAATTAGCGCGGTAAGGATTGGTTCCCACGTTGTTGTTAGCCACGAAATAATTACTTTCTGTTGGAGTACTGGGATGAGCTCTGGCCAAAAGATTACTGCTAACTTAGCACCTAAAAAAAGTAACCAACTCGCTTTTACAACGGCCAGTATACTTCCAAATAACCGGTTTAATGGCGTGAGCAATGGAATTTTTACACTTGAAATAATTAAAAGTAAGCTTTTCAAAATGAAATAAATCATAAAATAGCCAAAAATAAATTGAAAGCCTTGATTTTCAATTAACGTCAAATTTTGACTTGGGACTAACACGATAAAATACTCAAAAAAACTCACAACGAGTGGCCATAAAACAATTTCTAAACTAATAGCGGCTAGCCAAATCAATTGCTGGATTAACCCTTTTTGGTACCCCCATATAGCATGAAAAATGAAGAATGCAATAAAAAACAGCTCAATTAGCATCGTTTCGACTCCTTTTTTTAAAATATAACATTCTCATTTTAACTTAACTTTTCGTTGAAGTCACGTTTTTTTTCCGCTAAACTTAAGTTATCCAAAAGGGGGGTTTGTTTATGTCACAAAAATTTACGTTTACAACAACTGAAGCGATCATCGAAGAAATCAAAGTGTATTACCAAACATTCGGTACTTGTTCAATTGATGGTGCATATCATTGTATCGATCATCATGGATTAGAAATTACAATTGATGCTCAAACAGTTCTTTTTTCTGGCCAAAATGCCAAATCAGCTTATCAGCTCTGGGTAAACAGAATTGAGACTGAGCAACAGCCACTTTACTTCCAAACAGCACTTGGTTCTGATGAATCTGGTGCCGGCGATTATTTCGGACCACTCACAATTGTTTCTGCCTATGTGCCAAAAGAAAGTATTGCGATTTTAGAACAAATTGGGATTCGGAAATCGAGCAAACTAAGTGATGAAAAAATTATGGAAATCGTTCCGGAATTTATCAAAATTAAAGATCAAACAAATATTATTTATAGTGCAATTATCCTGAACAATGAAAAATACAACGAGCTTGTTGCTCGCGGATTAAATCTGAACCAATTAAAAGCGATTTTACACAATCAGGCACTTGCGAAAACAATTGAAAAAATCGGATTTAAACCCGATAAAATTATTGTTGATCAATTCGTAAATGAAAAAAATTATTTTCAATATTTAAAAATCCAAAAAAACGTTGTTGATAATGTAATTTTCTCACCGGCGCAAGATAACTTCCATATTTCAATTGCACTTTCATCGATTATTGCTCGTTATATGTTCTTAAAAGAAATGATGAAACTAAATGCATTAACTGGTCTCGAACTTTCAAAAGGTTCAAATATTCAAGCAACAAATCAAGCAGCCTTTTTAATTGAAAATTCGCCAGAAGTCTTAAA
>JBOFQK010000316.1:0-1700 GCA_051660865.1 Culicoidibacterales bacterium
TTGGTCCTACTGGCACGATAACTTCGTCATCGACTTGAATGCTCGGATCAGTGGTGAGATAGTGATAGCCTTTGCCCCAATCATCAAACTCAACTTTTAAGAAAATGTGCTGACCAGTCCGGAACTTACGTTGCTCATATACGGCTACGTCAAAGAGTGTTCCAGATTTTTCAAATTGCAACAAACACTCAATACCATTGATAAACATTTTATAACCCCTTGGCAATTCTTCCGCATCAAATTTCCCACTAAACTTGCGGGTCTCATCCGCAAATCGGAGTTCACAGTCAAACTGTTGGTGTCCTAGTTGTGCAATGATTGTTTCCGGATTTTGAATCGTTCGTGGTTGGAAATGTCGCTCATCAAGCTGATCGATAAATTCGCTAATTTGTTCACCACGATACGTGTGCTTGATATCACAGTCACTACTTGTCTGCTGGAAACAAAGCTGCTGCTTTAAGCGATCAAGGCTAATTTTCGCTTCGCTTGTTGGCGTTGTATAAGTAAATGTCAGTGCCAAAATTTCTGGACGTTGCAGTTGATTATCAAAGCCAATTAAATCGGCAATTTGTAACTGTTCGCGCAACCAAGTCGATTGCTGTTGCTCAAATTCCGGTGTGTCCTGATTGGAGAATCCTAAATTGCCTTCACATTGCAAGCGCTGATTTTCCTCATTGATAAACATCACATACCAGCGACCACTCCCATCTGGCACGTCATCAGTTAACTTGGCGCTAAAATGGTTAAAAAACGTCTGATATAAGTGTTCGGCTTGCATTGCTGACAATTTCCGCGTAATTTTGCGGTCAATTGTTGGACTATTTTCATGCTCCCCTCGCACGCGGGCTTCAAAAAAGCACTGACCATCGGGATAAATCACGAGTTCTTGGGCTACGTCATCACCCGGTAACGTACGATAACTAAAGGGCAAGACGACAGTTAAAGCAATTTTCGTGATTGCCCCACTAAAATTAGCTTGCTCAAAACGGGTCGTTCCTGACCACTTCGCAATTTCACGAAAAGCATATGCAAACCAAGGATACAGTTCGAAATCAATGTGTTGATCACAAATCTGCGTTTGCCATTGCCGTCTGACAAGCGCATAAAAAGTCCCCCGTGATAGTTGTCCACTTAATTTTTGGAATACGGATTGCTCAAAGCTAATTTCTTTTGGTAACGTTGTGAGTGTATAGTCAAGTCCATAACTGGCTCCACTCTCTAATAGTGCATCGACTGCTTCATAATCAACTTGTGTAATTGGTGTCTGTTGGTTCGTCACAAAATAATGTTGCCACGACTTCGCCAAAGCAAAAAAATCCCCATTTGCCATCTGAATCCCCCCTATTTACTCTCCTACTTTATCATGATTGAGTTAAAGTTTCATCTAAAAACTCAAATAATAACGGTACATTTGTTGCTCAATTTATTTTAGCCATTCATTCGCCCGCCTTTCGAAATGCTTTTTTGATATCATAACTATCGGTCTCTAAGTACAGTAATTCTGACTGACCACCAAGTTGCACTGTCCGTAAATACACATCACGAATATTGCTATTTTTTTGAATTCCCGTCATTTGCACAAAGCGATTATTTGGATTCATGGTTGTAAACCACAGTTTTTTATTTTCGAGCACTTCCAGGACCCGTAAATTATGTGAGGTGAAAATAAATTGACCTTTTCCATCCAGATCTAATACTGT
>JBOFQK010000317.1:0-1227 GCA_051660865.1 Culicoidibacterales bacterium
GAAAGCATTTATGCCCAATATCCGCAAGCGCGCAACAACTTCGTCAATATGTTAACGAATACAGATATCCGCCTGTGGGATGTTGAAGATTTTACAACAAATTATGCGAAACCAACCAAAAAATAACACTCATTACCACGTTGAAATGAGCAAAACCAGTTATCACCCTCTGATAACTGGTTTTTTTGTCGTTATATTTCTCGTAACGTTTTATTTTCTAACTGAAATCGACGCTGACAAAGACTAGCAATCGCGATATCATGCGTAATAATAATGCACTGGACACCATCATGCATCAATTGCTGAAAAATAGCCATCACTTCTTGCGCAGTTTCTGTATCCAGCGAACCTGTTGGTTCATCAGCTAATAATACGCGTGGCTTTTTTAATAAGGCGCGAGCAATCACAACTCGCTGACGTTCACCACCAGAGAGGACTTGCACTTTTTGATTTGCGACTGCGCGCAGCGATAATTTCTCGAGTACGGCATCGACTTCTTTGCGAGTAACCGCTTCATTCCCAATCATAACATTGGCGCGAATCGTGCGCTGTGGCATCAAATAAAACTGCTGTGTAATATAGCCGATATTCGCTTTCCGAAAAGCGGCAGCAGCACCAGCTTTTTTGGCAACCTTTTTGTCATTGAATGTATATGTTCCAGCATAATCGGTGCATAACCCCGCCAAAATTTTGATCAACGTCGTCTTCCCACAACCACTGCGGCCAATAATCGAACAACTTTCACCAGCTTGAATCGTTAAATTCATATTTTCTAGCAAGGATCGTGTTTCACCATTACTTCCTGGAATTGTTTTACAAATATTTTGTAGTTTAATCATTGAAAATCGATCCTTTCGCAGTTTGATTAAATTGAATTACATACAAATACAGCGCGATTAGCACCCAAATCGTAAATAATCCGCTCATGAGTAGTAACGTCCTCGCATCAAACATTTTTTGCGTCAAGCCAAAACTTAGAACCACAATTGGTAGCAGCAGACAATCATAGACGCCTTCAAACATGAATCGTCGTTGCAATTTCGCAAAACTTTCACCACTTAAATAGTGAATCTGGTAGACCTGTAATCGCTTTTGGTAAAGTAACCGATTGAAAGCAGTCGTAATGATGAGGCTAAATCCAACAAAGAAACTACTCAAAAATAAAATCAGCGTTTGATTTTCATTGAGCGCAATCCGCAAATGATTATTTTGCAAATAAAAACTCGG
>JBOFQK010000318.1:0-1773 GCA_051660865.1 Culicoidibacterales bacterium
CAACGATGTATCGCGTTGTAACAGGTTCGTTCAGCTCAAAAGCAAACGCTGATAAGCGAGTATCAGATTTAAAGGCTAAAGGCTTTGACAGCTTCATTGACGTGTATACAAAATAAAATAAACAAAAAAAGGCTCAAGGGTGATTCCTTGGGCCTTTTTGTTACGCTTTCTTTTTGATGATGATCTTGTCACCGTCAAATTCGATTATTGCTTTTCTATCGTCTAGTGTGAATCCTAAAGCATCCACCCAGGGACGAGGAATAGAAATCCTCGTCGCATACGAGTTTGGTTTGCCACTTATTTTTCCGAACATCACGTTCATCTCTCTTTTTTCTGTCATGATTCCTCCGTTTTTATAAGTTTTCTTTCGTTATTTCTTGAAGCAACTGCTTTTGATGTTGTTTTTCTTGAGTCTCTTCGTAATCAACATAATTCGCCGCTTGCCAATCGTTGATTACCCAACCGAATTCTTGGTGATATGCATCTTTTAGTATATCTGAAATTTCTAATTTTATTGTATACTTCTCTTCGATCGTATCGAATGAACTCAAGTCAATCTCGTCTAAATCTAAGCAACGAGACGCAATATTTAATTTATCCATCGCTCTAAAAAGTTCGCTTTTGAACTGTCCGCGTTGAACTGTCGATGGTATAGCTTCAACTAATAATTTTTGATTTGGTGATTTCATAATTTGTTCCTCCATTTTTTATTTAGGGTGGCTATTCCACCGCCTTGGATGCGTTTATTCTTCGAATTTCTCGATCAAGACGATGAAATTGTTACTCATAATTCCGAACTCGCTACTATCTTCTGTTGTCGCGTTGTTTATAGCTTGTTCAAGTTCGAAAGTGAAATTTGTTAAGTATTCTGACTGAACATTATCTTTAATCATCATGATTAGTTCATCTTGTGATTGTGTACATAACACGGTGCGATAAATGTCTCTTTTTTCTAAAAGGCTGTAATAAGTTTTCATAATAAAATTCCTCCATTTTTTTCAGAAGTTTCCTTCCTTGATTTTATAGTAACAACGTTAGACACTAAACACAATACTATAAGGAAATAAATGTTTCTAAATCTTTGAAGTCTACACAATTTTCACTTAACCAATTTTGCAATGTTTCTGTACGCCAATTTTGGAAGTTTTTGCGTGACATTGACATTTGTTCAGTGAAGCTGATTGCAACGTGAATTAAGTATTCGCGATATTGTTGCTTTGGTGTTAATTGAACTGGTGCTGATGTTCCTGGTGTTGGGTTCATTTCAGCATTGAACTCTTCAACGCTACATAAAACAGATTTTGGAATCCAAAGTCCAGAATTTTCGCCAAGTTTACGTTCTACAAAGATAGCTTTTTCAGTTTCTTTAGTAATTGAATGTTCGTGTTTTGTTAATGTGTTTTGTTGTGTTGAGTTTAATTTTTTGAAGAACCATGCTTTTACTGCTACTTTTTTAAAAGCAGCGTATAAAGTTTTCAAAGCTAATGAGAAACACGCTTGGTAACTTCCAACGAATGTTTTTGCTAATTTGTGTGCTGATTTGAATAATTGTGATTTAGTCATAATAAGTTCCTTCTTTCTTTCGTTTGTTAGTGTCTAACTCGTTTACAAACTTAGTATAGCAGTTAGACACTAACAATACAACCCCTTTTTGCAAAATAAATAAAAAAATACCAATTCGATACCAAAACGTATAAAACTATTCGGAAAATAGAACACACAACTCAATAAAACCGCACTCTCTATTACTATATATGCAATTATAAATATGCA
>JBOFQK010000319.1:0-1138 GCA_051660865.1 Culicoidibacterales bacterium
ATTGTTTGCCCATTGACTTGAATACTCTGATCAACGAGGGTATTACCTGCTAAGCCTGGTAAGACGGTAATTGTTCGCGTAACTGTTGTGGTATTACCATCGCGATCTGTCGCTGTATACGTTAACAGCTGCTCTCCAACGCGGAAGATATCAACTTCACCACTGATGCGCACTTCAACAGTCCCATCTTCAACATCAATTGCACTCACACCAGCTAACGCATCAAACTGTGCACCTGCGAACATTGTTACTGCATCAACTCCAGTAATTACTGGAGCATTGACTGCTTGACGTTGCGTCCCAATTCCGATTCCTTTTAAAATTTTCACTAAATCAGAATCGTTCGTCTCATTAATCGTGAAGCGATTTTCTGTAGTAATCACTTTCCCTGGTAAGTCAGTCATAATTTCGTATTCACCATACGGTAAATTTACCCGTTGATTCGTTGCAGGATCAAAGGCATAGACATTCCGCCATTCGCCACCTTTACCGGGCATCCCAAATTGATACTGATTCCCATTGGTATCCACAATGTATAAGTGGTCAAAGGCTTCATAAATATAACTTCCCTCGATTTGTTCGACTTCTGTTTTATCCGTGTAAATTGCTTCGTTCGCTTCTTGGATTCCGTTATTATTTTCATCATGATAAATGTTTGATGCGTACAGCTCTACCGAAACTCCGTCTTTATAGACACCAAGTTCACTTAACACAGTTACTTGTTGATTTCCAGGTGTTCCTGAAATTTCAATTTTACCGATTGTTGTTACCTTGCTTTCTGATAACTTCATCGCTTCCATATTCATTTCGTAGACACCATTTTCAATCCCGTTGACTTGGAATGAATGCAATCCAGCTTGATAATCTAATTTATAGATTTTCCCACTCTCATTTGCTTCTAAATAAATTGCATCAATTTCGCCTGTCACACTTTGTTCGGTTTCCTCACGCTGACCATTGCCATTGCGATCATAGAAAGTCGCCTCTGCCACAGGAATCGAAACTAGCGTTTCTGCTTGAACAAATGTGTAATCACCAACTGCTAAATTAGCATTTTCTCGTGTCAATATCGTCGTATTGCCTTGCTTATCATAAGCAATAATTTGTTTTAAAGTCAACGTTTGTGAAACGGCAGTCT
>JBOFQK010000320.1:0-1109 GCA_051660865.1 Culicoidibacterales bacterium
GTTATGAAAACGCCCTAGAATTAACAGCATATGATGCTCATGTTTTAACATTGTCAAAAGAAACATCAGATTTCTTTGATGCAACAGTTGATGCTGGTGCGAATCCGAAGCAAGCAGCGAACTGGTTAATGGGAGAAGTTCAAGCCTACCTAAATAAAAATCAATTACAAGTAGCGCAGACGCCACTCACGCCAGAAACGTTAGCAGAAATGATTCGTTTAATCGAAGATGGAACAATTTCATCGAAAATGGCGAAAAAAGTCTTTACCCACTTAATTGAAAAAGGTGGAAGTGCAGATGAAGCGGTTGAGAAATTAGGTTTAAAACAAATTTCAGATACAAGCGTGATTACTGAGGTAGTGACGAAAACGTTAGATGCTAACCCACAATCAATTGAAGATTTCAAAAATGGAAAAGATCGTGCAATTGGATTCTTAGTCGGTCAAATTATGAAGCAAACAAAAGGTCAAGCAAACCCGAAAGTTGTGAATCAAATTTTGATGCAAGAAATCAACAAACGCTAAAAAAACGGACATTATGTCCGTTTTTTTCTTCTTAATAGGTTTTTAGGTATTTTTTTGGTATAATGATAAAGTCAAAAAACAACACTTGAGGTGAAAGACATGGCTGAACAAACGACACCGACACGTCAACAGACGCGTCAAACTAAAAATACAAGAACAAAGAAAAAGAAAGCAAAAGTTGCTCGAAGCCCGTGGAAAGTTTGGAGTTTTCGAATTTATATGTTAATTTGTTTTGCAGTTGCAATTGGAATTGGAGTAACTGTACTAGGATTTTGGATTCCTGAAGATGCTGAAACATATGTGCAGCGTCTAGAAACACGTCCATTACTAGATGAAGCAGTTTTAACGAATGCCAACACACAATTAGCAACATTAGGAAATGTAAAGGTAGACCAACGGGGACCAGTCTTCTATTTTGAAATTGAAGTAAGTCCTGAAACCCAAGCACAAACAGCAAAAGACTTGGCTTGGCAAGCCATTCAAACGTTTGTGATTGCAATTGGGGATGCACCGAGTGAAACACAGCCATTTGGCAATACATTCATCACGTACGAAGCCCAAATTGTTATCAATCAAACGGGATTA
>JBOFQK010000321.1:0-1114 GCA_051660865.1 Culicoidibacterales bacterium
GTTATGAAAACGCCCTAGAATTAACAGCATATGATGCTCATGTTTTAACATTGTCAAAAGAAACATCAGATTTCTTTGATGCAACAGTTGATGCTGGTGCGAATCCGAAGCAAGCAGCGAACTGGTTAATGGGAGAAGTGCAAGCCTACTTGAATAAAAATCAATTTGTCTTAGCACAAACACCATTAACACCGCAAACGTTAGCTGAAATGATTAACTTAATTGAAGATGGGACAATTTCATCGAAAATGGCGAAAAAAGTGTTCACGCACTTAATTGAAAAAGGTGGAAGCGCTGATGCCGCGGTTGAAAAATTAGGACTGAAACAAATTTCGGATACAGGCTTAATTACCGATATCGTTACCGCTGTGCTTGATGCTAACCCACAATCGATTGAAGACTTCAAAAATGGGAAAGATCGTGCCATTGGCTTCCTTGTCGGACAAATTATGAAGCAAACGAAAGGGCAAGCAAACCCACAAGTTGTGAATCAAATTTTAATGGCAGAAATCAATAAACGTTAAATGAAAAACGGACACTTTTGTCCGTTTTTTTGTTCTTAATAGGTTTTTTGCTGAAACTTTGTTATAATAAATAAGTCAAAATACTAACAGATGAGGTGACAGATATGGCTGAGCAAACAACGCCAACGCGCCAACAAACGCGCCAAACCACAAAAAAACGTAGTCAGAACAAAGCGAATAAACCAGTACGTAAACCATGGAAAGTCTGGGGATTTCGGATTTATATGTTAATCTGCTTTGCAGTGGCGATTGCCTTAGGATATACCGCATTGCAATTTTGGATTCCCGAGAATGCCGAAACGTATGTGCAGCGCCTAGAACAACGTCCAATCTTAGAAACAACCGTAATGGATACTGCCAATGCCGAACTTGCAACATTGGGAACCGTGAAAGCAGAACAACGCGGGCCAGTCATCCACTTTACAATTGAAGTGAGTCCTGAAACGGATCAACAAACAGCAAAAGACTTGGCTTGGCAAGCCATTCAAACGTTTGTGATTGCAATTGGGGATGCACCGAGTGAAACACAGCCATTTGGCAATACATTCATCACGTACGAAGCCCAAATTGTTATCAATCAAACGGGATTA
>JBOFQK010000322.1:0-1351 GCA_051660865.1 Culicoidibacterales bacterium
TACACGGTGAAGGTAAATGATACGCAATATAAAATTCAAAAAGTCTATGTGAATAGCACGTTAATTGATCCGGATCTCAAAGTAACAGGTTATCAGTTAGAAGATGGCAGTTATTTGTTAGTTGATGGAACGACAAGTTCGACGATCCCATCAGGGAATGAACATACGCTGAATCCAGACTACATTATTCCAACCTTTGCGAATAGTGATAAATGGCAAGCAGTCGCTAATGATCCAGCAACAACGTTACCAGGAACAGATTATGGGTATTTCTATTGTAGTGAAATTTTACCAGCATATGGGACAACTAGCGATGTACTTGCAAGTGTACAATTAAGTAAAGAAGTCACAAATGTCTATAAAAGTTTAGGATTTAATGTTGACGTTTATGCCCAAGCGATTCAAGCGACGCAAGAGGTGCTCGAGTCAGAATGGCAGCTTTCAACTGTAAAGCCGCCAACACTTGTAACACCGACACCATAAAAAGTGGCTGATTCGTTTTACTGGCGAATCAGCCTTTTTATATGATGTGAAGAGAGGAAGGAAATAACATATGAAGCACAAATTCTGTTATCTCATACTTGCCGCCGCGATGATGATGGGCCCAGTACCAAAAGTTCATGCGGAAACGACAACTTTACCAATGACGGTCACTTTAATTGGTGATGCTACAGAGTTGGCGTTTAACGATGAAGTATTTTTAGAAGAGCCGGTGTTTTTACCAGGTAATAGCATCGAGCGAGTATTAACGATTCGAAATGAGAAAAGTGTTGCTTTTCGTTTAAGTTTTGAACTTGAACGCGTATCGGCAACCGAAACATATGATTTATTGAATCAAATCAATGTTGAAGTCTATGAAGGTGAAACTTTACTGTGTAGTGGAATCATTGATGAAAATACGTGTGATGAGCGTCAATTATTTGCGGTGTTAAACCCTGGAGATGAGCGAACATTACGGATGATTGCGACATTTGATGAAAATGCTGGCAATGAGTACAAAAATAAGTTTGCGCAATATGATTGGATCTTCGATGCAATTGTCACATCAGTGCCAACGACAGGTACTCCGGTACCACCAGTAACAACACCAACGGTAACAACACCGACGGTGACAGTGCCAACGACAGGCTTGCCAACAACCGGTGCATATAGTTTTGAGTTATTTACGACTGGGGTTATGATGTTAGCTGTCTATGGTGGTTTAGAATTCAAAAAAATGAGAAAAGCACGCAAAGGAGGAGAAGTAAATGAACGTTAAACTTTCCAAAAAAATGATAATTACTTTCACACTTTGTGTTGTTGCGATTTTAGCAATTCCAACTACCTTTGCTTTTTTCCGGACTGATGATGC
>JBOFQK010000323.1:0-2315 GCA_051660865.1 Culicoidibacterales bacterium
TGGTCATCATTACTGAATTTTGGAGTGTTAAACGGTCAAGTTGCTAAAGCTGAACCAATCTTCCCACGTTTAGATGCAAGCGAAGAAGTTGCATATATTCAAGAACAAATGAATCCGACAGTTGCCAAAGAATTAACAATTGAAAATCCAATTTCAATTGATGACTTTAATGCTGTTGAATTAACAGTAGGTCAAATTCTCGAAGCAAGTGTTCATCCTGATGCGAACCGTTTACTTGTTTTCAAAGTTGATCTTGGTGATCACACGCGTCAAATCGTTTCAGGAATTGCGAAACATTTCGATCCTGAAACATTAATTGGTCGCAAAGTGATTGCGGTAACAAACTTAGCACCAGTTGAATTACGTGGTGTACGTTCAGAAGGTATGTTATTAACTGGTGAAACAAAGAAAAAACTTGATTTACTATCAATTAGTGACGTAATTCCAAACGGAACACGTGTAAAATAAACCTTGAAAAAGTGTCTCGCAAGTTGCGAGACGCTTTTTTTTGTGGTACGGTTAAGCGAGAGATAAATTTCCGTCACTTTAATTTTAATTAGATTAAAACAACGAATAAATCGTCGTTTAAAAGCTAATTTGATTATTTCAAACATAATAAAAAATGAATTTTTTGACATTAAATATGAATTAAACTATAATTTAAAACAACTTGAGGTGAAGAACTATGTTATTTGATACACATTGTCATTTGAATGCAGAACAGTTTAAGGGAGAAATTGAGCCAATCCTTATGAATGCACAACAAGCAGGCGTAGAATTTATCTTAGTCGTTGGCTTTGATGACCAAACTATTGAGGATGCAATCCGCTTGGCGGACACATATGAACATATCTATGCTGCCGTTGGTTGGCATCCAGTTGATGCAGTTGATTGTACACCAGAAAACTTAGCGAGAATTGAACAATTAATGACTCATCCAAAAGTTGTTGCTGTTGGTGAAATTGGGTTGGACTACCATTGGGATAAGTCACCACACGAAGTCCAGCAAGCTCTGTTTGAACAACAAATAGAGTTAGCACTTAAATATGACAAACCAATTATTGTCCATGATCGTGAAGCGCATCAAGCAGTGTATGAGACGTTAAAGAAATATGCACCACGTGGATTACGCGGGGTTATGCATAGTTACTCAGCAAGTAGCGAAATGGTGAAAGCCTTTACAGAATTAGGATTTATGATATCATTAAGTGGAGTTGTTACTTTTAAAAACGCTAAAATGCCAAAAAAAGTAGCGGAACTTACACCAATGGAGTACTTATTGATCGAAACAGATGCTCCATACTTAACACCGCATCCCTACCGCGGTAAACGAAATGAACCAGCATATGTGAAACTCGTTGCAGAAGAAATTGCGATGATTAAAGGAATTTCTTTAGCTGAAGTTGCAAAAGCAACAACAGAGAATGCCAAACGCTTATTCAGAATCGAAATCTAGGAGGAATTTTATGAATACAACAGGAAACGGATCGTCCATACAGATGCCAACAGGAAATCGCCATATTTTTCGCGCGCTCGTCCTCGTTGGTCTACTAGTAATTGCCCTTGTTGGTTTTAGTACACCTAAACAAGTGAGTATCCGAATTGATGAAAATCTATATACAACGTACACTTCAAAAGCCTATGTTGGTCAATTAGTGACCGAATATATTGATTTACAAACAGAAATGATTATTAATTACGATAAAGGCGCTGCCCTTGTTGATGAAATGGAAATTATTATAACAACACCAAAACTTTTAACAATTGAAATTGGCGAAACTCAACAAACAGTGACAACTTCAGCACTGCAAGTTCAGGATTTCTTGCTTGAGCAAGAATTAACGGAACAAAATGGTTATACGCTTGTAAAAATGAGTCCCGAAGCTTATTTAGCTGATCAAATGATTTTACATTTAGATTACACAACCTATACTGAAGAAGTCATTACGGAAACAATTGAACCAATTATCGAATATGTTGAAGATGAGGCAATGCTTGAAGGGGAAGAAGCAATTGTTCAAAACGGTGTAGAAACTGAAATTGAACGGCGGTATGCAGTTCGTACGGTCAATGACGAAATTGTGGAACGGACATTAACGGCTGAAGTCGTTTTACAGCCAGGACAAGCGACAATTATTTCGGTGGGGACGAAAGTTGTTGAACCTGAGCCTGTGGCAGCGGCAGTTATTGCAAATGAAGCAGTTGTCGTTGAACCAGAAACACAAGTTTTAAACACGTTAGCAGTGAAGATGACATTTTATGGTTGCCAATCATGTGGCTCGGCATCAGGAATTCCAGTTGATTCGGATACGAAG
>JBOFQK010000324.1:0-2728 GCA_051660865.1 Culicoidibacterales bacterium
ATATGTAGGATTCGTTGCATCAAGAAATTTACGCCCCTGGAGTGTTAGAACAAACAAAAGTAGCTGTCATGTCCTTGGAAACAAGCTTCACACGACAGCCAAATTGAACACGATGAACGGGGAAGCAAACAGTTTGTTGTAAAGTTTTGAGATATTTATAAACTTTTACAATAAATTGGCAACGGTAGGAGTAATGATTGTAATCGGAGTTTGCGATGATATGCCTATTTATTTAACGCAACTAGAAAAAATGTTGCAACATTTAGCTAAAGAACAAGCAGTTGAAGTGAAAATTTTTAGTTTTGAAAGTGGTGAAGCCCTTGTTGAAATGGTTCGCAATAAACCTAACTTTTTTGATATTTTGTTTTTAGATATTTATATGGACGGGATGAGTGGCATTGAAACGGCAACGCAAATTCGTAAATATGATGAAGTGATTCCGATTGTATTTGCGACTTCAAGTGTCGAACATGCAGTTGAAAGTTATCGAATGAATGCATTTGACTATTTACTGAAACCATATCATCGTCAAAATGTTCAAGCCGTTTTTGAAAAAATTTTAAGTTATAAGCAAGAAATTAAACAAAAAACCTTATTAGTTAAAAGTGGTCAAAATTTGTATACGATTGATTTACGGCGAGTTGTCTATTTTGAATCGTCATTACGAACAATTACTGTGCATTTTAATGACCAGAAGCAGTTGACATTTTACAAAAAATTAGATGAATTAGCGGCCGATGTTATTCATCTTGATTTTATTCGGGTACACCGGAGTTATTTAGTTAATTTATTGTACATCCAAAATATTATTGAAAATGATGTAATTACGGTTTACCAACAGCGGATTCCAATAAGTAAGAAATATGCAACTGCGGTGAAAGCGAGTTTTATGGACTATATTTTTCAAAAATAAAGGCAACTTGCTCTGAGTGCGCAGGCAATTTCAACTTAATGCCAAAATAATGCTAACTGGAATTGGGGGATCAGGGAAAAGATTGGCAATCAGAAATGGTTCCAAAGGAAGAGAGAAAGAATGAAAGAAATTTTATTGCATTATTTTATACTTTTTTTAGTACCATCGACATTAGTCGTAATCTGGCATCAAAACGAAAATAAGGGCTCAAATTTAATCACAGCGAGTGTCTTTTTAGCTGGAATGATTTTGAGTTTTGCCACCCTTTGGGAAACCGAACATTTTAATGTAACGATTGTCGTTTGTTTTTTATTGATTGTGTTATTTTATTGCAATTTAGTTTACTACCAAAAAATCGCTGTAATTGAATGTTTACGCCAAATTTATGTGAGTGTTTCAGTGGCGTTAGTTGTAACGGCAACATATGAAATTATTCGTTACGATACAATAATGAATTTACTCCAAAATCATTATTGGGGGAATGTGATTGTAATTTATAGTTTGTTTGTTGGTGGTTTTCTCGGAATTGAGACGATTTTTCATAAAATCATTACACCAATCGTGCGGGAATTTTTTATTTCACGCAATAAATTGTGGCATATTTTTCTTGTGTTCAATGTCTTAATTGTGAAAGCAACAACCTTGTTGATTATTTTGAACAAGTCAAATCATTCGCTGGTGATTACTTATTTATTTTTGGTCACGACGATTGTTGAACTGTTCTTCTGTTTTGTCGCGATTCGTTATATTGCGAAAATGTATCATTTTTCAGTTTTCCGGTATCGCCATGAGCTCCTTAATGAAATGTATGAGTTGCAACTAAATCATCTTGAACAACTTGAACATAAGGCGCGTGAGATTCGCCGGTTATCACATGATATTCACAACCATAAAATTGTGCTCCATAAATTAATGAGTGATCAAGCATATGATCAAGCGTTAGCTTATTTAGATTCCTTTGATGATTATGAACTACAAACCGCAAATCAAATGCTTTTCAGTGAACATCGAATTATTAACGCGATGTGTCAACAAAAATTTGAGCTCTGTCAAAGTGAAGGGATCGATTTACAGATTGATATTAGTTTACCAAGTGGGTTAGTCATTGCTGATTTTGATCTCTGTGTTATTTTTGGGAATTTATTTGATAATGCAATTGAAGCGGTGAAAAAATGTCCACCGAATCAACGGACAATTGTTGTTCGATCCTACTTAAAAAATCAGAATTTTGTCTTAAGAATGGAAAATGATTTTTTGGGTGAAATTAAACAAAAAAATAAACGAATTATGACTTCGAAACAAGATAAAATTTTACATGGAATCGGTTTAACAAATGTCACGGCGGCAGTTCATAAATATGCCGGTGATTTTAGTTATACACCGGTTCAGCAACAATTTGTGGTGAGAATTCGGATACCATTGCAATAATCGCAACCAAAAAGTACCTATGGGTACTTTTTTTGTTGCTGGCCAACTTTGAAGCTTTCGGCTAATTTTTAAATTACACAAAAATAAGTTAGGAATCTTTAATATTATTTGTTGAATTAGCGACAATCACAATCTGTTTTTCAGATAAAGAAAAAGAAACTAGTGTGAATTAACCAAATAGATACTGAAGATATGCTAAAATAAAAAGAGTATTCATAAAAAAGCATTTAATTGTTTGACGATAAAAAATTAAAGGAGCATACCGATGAAAAAAAATAAATTTTTGAACTCAGCACTAGCTGCGTCAGTAGTAGCAACAAGCTTTCCTGTTCAGGCGAGCGAAGTCCCGATTGAGCAGGATCATGAAGCAATATTACAACAAGAACT
>JBOFQK010000325.1:0-3944 GCA_051660865.1 Culicoidibacterales bacterium
CTTAGTATATAAGCATTGAGTCGCCGAAGCTGAAGAAGCGGTAATCGTTGGCGATGGCTTCGTGGTATGCTCCCATGATCAACTCCTGATTTGCGAAGGCGCTGATTAGCATGATGAGGGTTGATTTTGGTAAATGGAAGTTTGTGACGATGCCATCGATTGCTTTGAAGGTATAGCCTGGGTAGATGAAGATATCTGTCCATCCACTGCACGCTTTAAATTCACCATAAAGTGTCATGATTGATTCAAGTGTCCGTGTTGATGTTGTCCCGACGGTAATGATTCGTCGGTTTTCTGCTTTCGCTGCATTTAAGACATCTGCACTTGCTTGGCTCATTTCATAATACTCTGAGTGCATTGTATGTTCATCGATTGTATCAACGGCTACGGGACGGAAGGTTCCTAAGCCAACGTGTAAGGTTACGGTCACAATGTTCACACCTTTCGCAGTTAACGCTGCTAATAGTTCGGGTGTGAAGTGTAATCCAGCGGTTGGTGCTGCTGCAGAACCTTGGTTTTTCGCATAGACTGTTTGATAGCGATCACGATCTTCAAGTTGTTCGGTAATGTATGGTGGTAACGGCATTGACCCGAGGCTATCAAGCACTTCGTAGAAAATCCCTTCATAGTGCATCCGGAATTCACGTCCGCCATCGGCTAAGATTTGGGTACATTCGGCAACGAGTTGGCCTTCACCAAAGACGATTTTCGTCCCGATTTTCACCCGTTTAGCCGGTTTTGCAAGTGCTTCCCAATGATTAGCTTGCGTTTCTTTTAATAATAATAATTCTACATGGCCAAAGGTTTCGGCTTTCACGCCATGTAAACGAGCTGGGATTACTTTTGAGTCATTTAACACAAGGCAATCACCCGCTTGTAAATAGTCCAATAAATGACTAAAGACGTCGTGACTCACAGTCTGTTTTTCTTTATTGACAACCATTAATTTCGAGCTTGAGCGGTCAGCTAATGGAGTTTGAGCAATTAAACGCTCTGGTAATTCGAAGTCAAAATCTTCAACGCGCATCATCATTCCTACTTTCTGTTACATAATATGTTCTGGTACTGGTAATTGTAAATGTTCATACGCTTTGCGCGTCGCCATTCGTCCCCGCGGTGTCCGTTGAATGAATCCCTCTTGCAATAAAAATGGTTCATACACATCTTCAATCGTTTGCGCTTCCTCGGCAATCGAGGCTGCTAACGCTTCGAGTCCAACTGGACCGCCACGGAAACGTTCAATCATCCCAATTAATAATTTATGGTCAACATGATCAAGGCCATATTCATCAATTTCTAAACGCGTTAATGCTTCTTGAGCGATCGCAGTTGTGACAACTTCACTGCCAAACACTTGGGCAAAATCGCGGACACGGCGGAAAATCCGGTTCGCAATTCGTGGTGTTCCCCGCGAACGACGCCCAATTTCCACTGCTGCTTGCGGCTCAATCGTCAAATCGAAAATCGATGCTGTTCGTTCAACAATTAACGTTAATTCATCGACAGTATAATATTCTAACCGCGACATCACCCCAAAACGATCGCGCAGTGGTGCCGATAAGTCACCAGCTCGAGTCGTTGCTCCCACAAGGGTAAATGGTGGTAAATCGATGCGGACATTACGAGCCGAGGCATCTTTGCCAATAATAATATCGAGACAATAATCTTCCATCGCTGGATAAAGGATTTCTTCGATATTACGTGGCATCCGGTGAATTTCATCAATAAATAACACATCACCCGGTTCGAGTGCCGATAAAATTGCGGCTAAATCACCACTGCGTTCCAAAGTTGGACCACTCGTATAGCGAATATTGACACCAAGTTCATGCGCAATAATTGCGGCTAACGTTGTTTTTCCAAGTCCTGGTGGACCGTAGAGTAAAATATGATCAAGTGCCTCACTCCGGATTTTCGCGGCTTCAATAAAAACTTGAATATTCGCTTTTACTTTGTTTTGACCAATATATTGGTGCAAACGGGTTGGGCGTAAACTTAATTCCTGATCATCGGTATGTAAATTTTGATCAACAAGTCGTGTTTCCATCATTCACTTCCTTTACTTTAAGAGTAACTGTAACCCTTTTTTAATATACGTTTCAATTGTTGCTTCTTCACTCGCTAACAGCTTCTTCACTCGTTCAACTTCTTTACTTGAGTAACCAAGTGCCATTAATGCTTCAATTGCTTCTTCAAGCGCAATATTTTTTGGTGTTGCCGTACTAATCCCCGCTAATTTCCCTTGTAAATCAAGAATAATTTGCTGAGCTGATTTTGGACCAATTCCCGGAATTTTTTTGAAAAAGGCGACGTCATTACTTTCAATCGCTTCAATACACTGACCAACTGCCGTTGAACCTAAAATTGCCGTCGCTGCTTTTGGGCCAATACCTTTCACTTGTAAAAACCGGACGAAAATATCTTTTTCGGCTAGCGTTTTAAAACCAAATAATACGAGCTGGTCTTCACGGACATGAGTATAGGTCATGAACGTCACCGTTGTGTCCACCACGAAATCGTACGGATACGGGGTGTAAATATTATAGCCAATCCCATTTGTTTTCACAATGACACGATCGGGTAAGACATGGGTCACTTGCCCTTCAATTGATGCATACATGATTTTCCCTCATTTCTATCACCTTATTATAACAAAAAAGTGAGAAGACGAAAACTCTTCACCTACCGTTTTCGCTGAATTTTCATCTTCGCCAATTCTGCTTCGGCTTGGAACCGACACAGTTACCCAAATTCCGCCGCTGAATCACTGCTACGCTCAAAATTGAAAAACACCTGGCTCACAAGAGTCAGGTGTGTCTAACAATTCAGGATATCCGCTCATCCGGTTATTTCGCTGTTCCATCCATTGAAACTGGCGCTGCTGCTGTTGTCCGCTTATGTGCTGAGACCGCATGCAAACGTTCAATAATTGCACGATCAGCATCAGGAATCGGTTGACCAAGTAAATAGGCATCAATCATATCATACGTTGTTCCCATTTCATTTTCATCCGTTTGTCCTTCCCAAAGACCGGCTGTTGGTGCTTTCGTAATGACTTGCTCTGGCACGCCAACTAAACGGGCAGCTTCACGAACTTGACCTTTCGTTAAATGAACAAGTGGGACTAAATCGACGCCACCGTCACCAAATTTTGTAAAGTAACCAGTATGCCATTCCGCAGCATTATCAGTTCCGACAACAAGGTACCCATTGTTTTGTGCTAACGCATAAAGTGTTGTCATTCGTAAACGCGCACGTAAGTTCCCATCGACTAAGTTCCAGTGTGGTGTTGACGTTGGTGTTACTTGTGAAATTTCTCCAAGTAACGCATCACGCGTTGCCGATAAATCAACTTCGACAAACTCAATCCCAGCACTTTCAATGACTGCTAAAGCATCCGCTTTATCTTGTGGGTTACTATTACACGGTAAAATTACCCCTAATGATGTTTGTGGACACGCACGTTTAATTAAATGGGCAACAAGGGCTGAATCAATTCCGCCACTTACGCCAACAATTAAACCTTTCGTTCCCGTTTTAGCTACCGTTTCTTGTAACCAAGTCACTAAATAATCAAGATATGCTTGTAAATCCATCTTTAGTTCTCCGTTGCCAATTTATTGTAAAAGTTTATAAATATCTCAAAACTTTACAACAAACTGTTTGCTTCCCCGTTCAACGTGTTCAATTTGGCTGCCGTGTGAATCTTGTTTCCAAGGACAAGGCAACTACTTTTGTTTGTTCTAACACTCCAAGGGCGTAAATTCGGACACAACGAATCCTACACATTTATTTCATCGTTTCAGTGATGAAGCAAATTGATAGTTACTCAAGTTGATAGCAGCGTTCAAATCGCGGTCAATCGTAAAGTGGCAGGCTCCACAATCAAAGGTGCGCTCAGAGAGCGACAGCCGTGTTTTGACCGCTCCACAATGCGAACATTG
>JBOFQK010000326.1:0-11978 GCA_051660865.1 Culicoidibacterales bacterium
TGCCACTGAAATGGTCGAAATGTATAAAAAAATTGGATAATTGATAGTTTAAGCAACTTCCAGAGCGGAAGTTGCTTTTTTTATTAAACTGAAAATAAAAAACAGAAAATTCATAAAAAACATTTGACAACGCTTACAAGATGGTTTATTATAAGTTTGTAAGATAAATAAAAGAAGCGTGTTACTGATTCGATCAGGCATTACCTGTTATAAGCTCATTGGTTTTCAACCAATTTTTGAGTAATATAAGAGGTATTTTTTATTGTTAAAATTTAATAAAATCGACAATGAAAGGCGTGTTACTGATTCGATCAGGCATTACCCAAATATGTCATTAGCCCTTTTGGGCTAGTGAACTATTTGGGTTTTTCTTTACAAAAAAATAGGGGGATTTTAAAATGTTATATCCATTAATGACAGAAACGAGACAAGTAGTAGATTTAACGGGGGTTTGGAACTTCAAATTAGACAAGGGATTTGGTTTTTTAGAAAACTGGTACGAGCAACCATTAACAGAAACAATTAATATGGCAGTTCCATCTTCATACAATGATTTAGTAGAAGGTGCTGATTTCCGTGATCATTTTGGATATGTATGGTATGAGCGCGACTTCGTGATTCCAGCACATTTCATGAATGAGCGAATTGTGCTTCGCTTCGGATCAGCGACACACACAGCAAAAGTATATGTAAATGGAAGTTTAGTAGTTGAGCATAAAGGCGGTTTCACACCATTTGAGGTAGAATTAAACGATATCGTATCAGTCGGAAAAAATCGTCTAACAGTTGCAGTAGATAATACAATTGATGATACAACATTGCCAGTTGGAGCAATTGTAACCAAAAAAATTGGTGATCGTGTTGTAAAACGTAACGTACCAAACTTTGATTTCTTTAACTATGCAGGATTACACCGTCCGGTCAAAATTTATACAACACCGAAAAGCTATGTCCAAGATGTCACAGTGATTACAGGATTTGAAGCAACAACTGGAACAGTTGAATATAAAATCGACACGGTTGGAACTGGAGATGTGCAAGTAAGCTTACGTGATGAAGCGGGGAAAGTCGTTGCAACAGGAATGGGAGCAACTGGAACATTAGTTGTTGAAGATGTACACTTATGGGAACCGATGAATGCGTACTTATACGATTTAACAGCAGAATTAACGCAAGAAGGTAAAGTTGTTGATGTTTATGAATTACCAATTGGAATTCGTACAGTAGAAGTAAAAGAAGGAAAGTTCTTAATTAATAATAAACCATTCTACTTTAAAGGGTTTGGAAAACACGAAGATACATATATTAATGGTCGTGGGTTAAATGAAGCAGCAAATATCAAAGATTTCAGTTTAATGAAATGGATTGGAGCAAACTCATTCCGTACAAGTCATTATCCATACTCA
Organism: Culicoidibacterales bacterium; assembly: GCA_051660865.1. Taxonomy (GTDB): domain Bacteria; phylum Bacillota_I; class Bacilli_A; order Culicoidibacterales; family ZOR0006; genus ZOR0006. The sequence goes on from JBOFQK010000326.1 coordinate 1,407, forward strand.
GAAGAAGTTATGCGTCTTGCTGATCGTGAAGGAATCGTGATTATTGATGAAACACCAGGAGTGGGAATTCATTTGAATTTTGCGGCAACTTTAATGGGTGGAGCTGAAAAACGTGATACATGGAAAGAGATTGGGACTTTTGAGCATCACCAACAAATTTTACATGAGTTAGTGGCTCGTGATAAAAATCACCCATCAGTTGTAATGTGGTCGGTAGCAAATGAACCAGCAAGTGAAGAAGTAGGTGCCGCTGAGTATTTCCGTCCACTTGTTGAATTAACACGTGAACTCGATCCACAAAAACGTCCTGTTACAATTGTGACACATATGATGGCAACACCAGATAAGTGCCAAGTTGCCGACTTCTTAGATGTTTTATGTTTAAACCGTTATTATGGTTGGTATGTTGAAGGTGGCGATTTAGAAGTAGCTAAATCATATCTTCGCCAAGAACTAGCAGGTTGGGAACAACGTTGTCCGAATACACCAATCATGTTCACAGAATATGGTGCTGACACAGTTGCGGGAATGCACGATACAACACCGGTAATGTTTACAGAAGAATACCAAGTAGACTTCTTAGATGCGAATCATGAAGTTGTTGACGAATGTAAAAACTTTGTTGGGGAACAAGTATGGAACTTCGCCGATTTTGGAACAGCACAAGGAATTTTACGTGTCCAAGGGAATAAGAAAGGAATCTTTACACGTGAACGTAAACCAAAATTAGCAGCTCATCACTTGCGTAAACGTTGGACAAATATTCCAAACTTCAATTATAAAAAATAATCAAATCACTATCGCTTCTAAGCTGTGTCGGGGGACAACAGCTTAGGGGCAATCAAAAGGGGGACTATTTGTCATGGCAGAAAATACAATGGTGACAAATAACACGGCAGCCCAGGCCGGTTTACAAACTGGGGAACAAGTGAAACCATTCGGGATGTCTGATCGTATCGGATATATGCTTGGAGATTTAGGGAATGATTTATTCTTTGGATTGGTGAGTGGATATTTGATGTTGTTTTATACTGATATCCTTGGGATTGGAGCAGGAGCAATTGGGACGTTACTGATTGTTGCTCGGATTTGGGATGCAGTGAATGACCCAATGATTGGAACATTTATTGATCGTCGTGGTGGAAAAATTAGCCGCTTAGGTGGAAAGTTCCGGCCGTACTTATTATATGCAGCACTACCAGTAACAATTATGGGATTTTTATCATTTACAGCATTTCCAGGCCTTGCAGAAGGTCTAAAATTACCATATGCGTATGTGACGTATATTATGTTTGGAATGGCCTATACCTTTATTAATATTCCTTATGGATCATTAGCATCAGTAATGACATCTGATCCAGTCGAGCGGACATCACTTTCAACATTCAGAACAATAGGAGCGTTAGTCGCAAATGTTGTTATTATGACAGTTGTTCCAGCACTTGTTTTCCAAAATGGAGTACCAACTGCAAGTGGCTTTATGATAGCAGCTGGATTATTTGTTATTCTTTCCAACATTTGTTATTTTGGAGCGTTCAAATTAACACGTGAGCGAATTCAACATCCACATGTTGAAAAACCAAAACAAAAATTAAGTGATACGATTAAAACATTAGCGAAAAACCGCCCATTAGTTGGATTAATGATTGCTTCATTTGGGATGTTAGCATCAATGATGGCAGTTTCGGCACTGACACCATATCTGTATAAAGATTATTTCCAAGCACCTGAACTAATTACCCTTGGAGGATTAGTTGGACTTTTATCATCATTCATTATCTTACCGTTCATTGGGAAGTTAGTAAAAAAATTCGGAAAAAAAGAATTGGCAGCTGGAACAATGGTAATTGCTATCGGCGGAAACTTAATTTTATTTTTACTGCCAATTACAAATCCATATATATTTATGGGGGTTAACTTCATTGCTAGTATCGGATTAGGATTCTTTAACGTCTTAATCTGGGCATTAGTTGGTGATGCGATCGATTATCAAGAATATATTACGGGAAATCGTGAAGAAGGAATTGTCTATGCTTCATATTCACTCGTTCGTAAACTTGGACAAGCAGTAGCAGGAGGAATCGGGGGATTCGCCTTAACATTTATTGGCTATCAAGCAGGACAAGCAGTCCAAACGGCAGAAGTTGCTTTAGGAATTAAAAACGTTATTACGGCTTTACCATTAATGACAACAATTATTTCTTTCATTGCAATGGTCTTCGTTTACAATTTATCAAAAGATCGTTTAGCAAATATGACAGCGGAATTAACAGCACGCCGTCAAACAAAATAATCATCATTGGCGATTACTTGGAATCCGAGTGATTGCCAATTTGAAAAAAAGGAGCAATTATATGAAACTACCATTCGAAATTGATTTAACTAATAAAGTTTGTGTTGTTACTGGAGGAACTGGTGTTCTTTGCGGGAAAATGGCCGAAGCAATTGCAGCTTGCGGAGCAAAAGTAGCAATTTTAGCACTCGGACAAGATGCATGTGAAAAGAAAGCAGCCGAGATTCGTGAGAATGGTGGGATAGCGATTGGAATAGAAACAAATGTATTAGATAAAGTTAGTTTGAAAGCAGCTCATGAAAAAATTCTCAAGGAGTTTGGACCATGTGACATTTTGATTAATGGTGCAGGAGGGAATCATCCAAAAGGCCAAACAACAAAAGAGTATCTCTATCCAGAAGATTTAGAGAATGATGAAATTAATACATTCTTTGACTTGGATAAAGACGGTGTTCAATTTGTTTTTGATCTCAATTTTTTAGGAACATTGTTACCATCACAAGAATTTGCACGCGATATGATTGACAAAGATGGAGTAACAATTATCAATATTTCTTCAATGAATGCTTATTGTCCATTAACGAAAATTCCGGCCTATTCGGGAGCGAAAGCGGCAGTAACGAATTTTACTCAATGGTTAGCAGTTCATATGTCAAAAGTGGGTATTCGTGTTAATGCGATTGCACCAGGATTCTTTGTGACAGCGCAAAATGAAAAGTTGTTAAAGAATGAGGATGGAACATGGACAGCAAGAGCGCAGAAAATTCTAACAAGTACACCAATGGAACGTTTTGGTGAAGCAGATGAATTACTAGGAACATTATTATTTTTAGTCAATGAAGAAGCTTCGGGGTTTGTCAATGGAGTCTGTATCCCTGTTGATGGTGCATTCTCAGCATATTCAGGAGTATAGGAGGATGAAAGTATGTTACAAAAATTACAAAAATCTGGTTTGATTGCTGTTGTTCGTGCAAGCAACCACGACGAGGCACTTACTTCGATGGCAGCACTGATTGAAGGTGGTATTTCAGCTCTTGAATTAACGTACACAATTCCAGATGTATGTGAATTAATCACGAAAGCAAAAGAGATGTATCCACAGGCTGATATTGGTGTTGGAAGTGTACTGAATCGCCAAATGGCAATTGATGCTATTGCAGCTGGAGCAACATACGTCGTTAGTCCAGGATTTGCTGATGAAATTGATCAAGCATGTAAAGAAAATGAAGTACTCTATATTCCTGGCTGTATGACAATTGCGGAAATGATGCATGCTTTAGCTTGTGGAAATGAGATGATTAAGCTTTTTCCTGGTGAAGTTTTTGGACCAAAGTATGTAAAAGCAATTAAGGCACCAATTCCACAACTTGCAATCATGCCGACAGGTGGAGTCACACTTGAAAATATGTCTGAATGGTTTGAGATGGGGGTATCGTGTGTAGGTATTGGTAGCGCGCTTTTCGTCGATAAAAATCCTGAAGCGATTACAAAAGTAGCACAAAAATATCGCCAACGGTATGAGGAAATTCAGTATGGAGCCTAAAATTTTAGGTTTTGGCGAATTACTCCTTCGTTTGAATCCACCACATTATCAAAAAATTCGTCAAACATCAACATTTCAGGCCTATTATGGAGGCGCAGAAGCAAATGTAATCATGAGCCTAAGTTGCTTTGGTCACCAAACAAAATTTATTTCCAAGGTTCCGACACATCAGATTGGAACATGTGCAATTCAACAACTTGCAAGTATTGGCATTGATACTAGTGGAATACAGCAAAGTGATGGGCGTTTAGGAATTTACTTTTTAGAACAAGGACATGGAGCGAGAACATCAGAGGTGATTTATGATCGATCACACTCTTGTTTTTCGCAGGCTGAAGTTACAGATTTTAATTATCATGATATCTTAGATGATGTGACACACGTGTGCCTTTCAGGGATTACACCAGCACTGAGTTCAACAGTAGCGAAAAGTTGCTATCAATTAATTTTAGAAGCGAAGCAACGTAAAATTTTTGTGAGTTATGATTCAAACTATCGCTCAAAACTTTGGACACATCGAGAAGCGAAACAATTTTTAGAAATTATTTTACCACTCGTTGATACTATTTTTCTTAGTGTTGCAGATTTTCAATATATTTTAGAATATGACATTCCTGAGGGAACAACTACCGAACAATTAACACAGCTATATCAACAATTGCTAGAAAAGTATCCAAATATCCGTTATGCGGCAGCTACAAAGCGAACGGTTCACAGTATGAGTGAAAATTCATTACAAGCGCTCCTATATACTGATGGTAAGTTATATAAGTCGCCAGAACAACGATTTCAAATCTTAGATCGTGTTGGTGGTGGTGATGCCTTTACAGCTGGAATTTTACACGGAATTTTGAGTGAACTTTCACCACAAGAAACTGTTGAATTTGCCAATAGCGCTAGTATTTTGAAACATAGTATAGTAGGTGATATCAACTTTGTCACTCGTGATGACGTTGAAGCATTCAGGCAATATGGAACGCAAACAATTAAAAGATAAGGGGAACAATTATGAAGATGACATTTCGTTGGTATGGAAACGAAGATTCAATACCATTGACATATATTCGTCAAATTCCAGGAATGAAAGGAATTGTGACCGCAATTTATGACATTCCAGTAGGGGAAGTTTGGCCATTAGAAAAAATTCAAGAATTAAAAGAAACAGTTGAAGCACATGGCATGGAGCTTTCAGTCATTGAAAGTGTTCCAGTTCATGAAGATATTAAACTTGGGTTGCCAACACGCGATCAATATATTGAAAATTACTGCCAAACAATACGCAATCTTGGCAGTGTTGGGATTAAAGTGGTCTGCTATAATTTCATGCCAGTCTTTGATTGGACACGTTCAAACTTAGGACATGAATTGGAAGATGGGTCAACAACACTAATTTTTGAAGCTGATGAAGTTGCGAAAATGGATCCAAACTTGGGTGAACTTGCATTACCAGGATGGGATATATCATATGGTGAAGGTGGCTTAAGAGGTGTTATTGATCAGTATCGTGATATTGATGAGGAAACATTATGGTCAAATTTAAATTATTTTATTGAACGAGTGATTCCGGTTGCTATTGAATCAGATGTGAAAATGGCAATTCATCCGGATGATCCACCATGGAATATCTTTGGTTTACCACGAATTATCAAAAATATGGAAAATTTAGACCGCTTCCTGAATCTCTACGATAGCCCATATAATGGTGTGACATTATGTACTGGTTCACTTGGATGCCAATCGACAAATGATGTTGTTAAAATGATTCACCGTTTTGGTGTCGAAAGAAATCGGATTAACTTTGCTCATTTACGTAACGTCTTGATTACTGGGGAACAAAGCTTTAAAGAAGTTGCCCATTTATCAGATGCAGGTTCACTTGATATGTATGAAATCGTCAAAACATATCTTGACTACAACTTTGATGGACCATACCGTCCAGATCATGGCCGCATGATTTGGGGAGAAACTGGACGACCTGGATATGGACTATATGACCGTGCGTTAGGGGCAGTCTATTTGAATGGTTTAATCGAAGCAATTGGAAAAAATACAGTACAAGATTGTTAAAGAAGTGGGTGTTATTGCGGTAAAAGTGATAGCGCCATTTTCTTTGTAGGAGGAAACAAGATGAAAAGTTTTATGGATCAACATTTTTTGTTAACAACAGCAACAGCACAACGTCTTTACCACGACGTTGCCAAAACGATGCCGATTTGTGATTATCATTGCCATTTAAATCCAGCAGAAATCGCTGAAAATCGCCAGTATGAAAATATTACGCAACTTTGGTTAGCGGGTGATCACTACAAGTGGCGAGCAATGCGTAGCTTCGGGATTGAAGAACGACTGATTACTGGGACTGCAAGTGATTTTGAAAAATTTCAAGCTTTTGCAGAAATGATGCCGTATTTAATCGGGAATCCATTATATCATTGGTCACATTTAGAATTGAAAACGTATTTTGGTGTCACAGAAACATTGAGTAGCAAAACATGTCAAAGTATTTGGGAACAATGTAATCAAAAAATTACAAGTGGTGAATTTACGGCCCAAAATATTATTGCTAGTTCTAATGTCCGGTACATTGGCACAACTGATGATCCAATTGATAGTCTCGTTCATCATCAAGCAATTGCTCAAAATCCAGCGTTTACAACAAAAGTTCGTCCAACTTTTCGTCCGGATCGAATTTTGAAAATCCAAGCTCAAGATTTTACTGATTATGTCACGCAATTAGCAACAGTGAGTTCCACACCAATCGAAAACTATCCACAGTTACTCACAGCATTAAAGCAACGAATTACTTTCTTTGTTGAGAATGGGTGCCAAATTACGGATCATTCATTAGAACGGGTTTATTTTGAACCAGCAACTCTTTCTGAGGCGAATCAAATTTTCTGTCGTGCATTAGCTGGTGAGCAACTCACAACATTAGAGACGAAAAAATATATGACACATTTATTTTTAGAATTAGCGAAAATGTATCATGAATATAGCCTCGTGATGCAGCTTCATATCGGTGCGTTACGCAATAATAACCAGAGAATGTTCACCCAACTAGGTGCTGATGTCGGTTTTGACAGTATTGATGATGGTGAAGTGGCTCAACCGTTAGCCAAATTATTAAATGCTCTTGATGGAGAAAATAAATTAACTAAAACAGTCGTTTATTGTTTAAATCCAAAAGATAATGAAGTTTTGGCGACGATGATTGGCAATTTCCAAACTGGAGGAATTCCAGGGAAAATCCAGTTTGGTTCTGGTTGGTGGTTCAATGATCAAAAGGATGGGATGCAACGACAGCTCCAAGCATTAGGACAACTAGGGTTATTGAGTAAATTTATCGGGATGTTAACAGATTCGCGAAGTTTTCTCTCATATACACGTCACGATTATTTCCGCCGAATTTTATGTAATTTTCTTGGTGAATTAGTCGAAAATGGTGAATATCCCGCTGATTGGGAAACATTAACCCAAATTGTTGAAGATATTTGTTTTAATAATGTCGAAGCTTATCTTGAACTAAAATTATAAAGGATATCTTCAGGGGAAATACGCTTTATATGATAATAAATCCAATGTTTTATTGACAGCGCTTACAGATGATGTTAAAATAATTAATGTAGTCTAAAGAGTGTTACTGATACGATCAGGCATTACCTGTTATTCCTACCGTTTTTTTGCGGGCAATAACAGGTGTTTTTTATAGTCAAGGAAATAAAATGGGGGAGTTTTTCATGGAGTGGATTTTTGTCAAAAGTTTTAACAATAATGCAGCACTTGTTGCTGATACCGTTAACTGTGAATGGATTGTTGTGGGGAATGGTGTCAGTTTTGGAAAGAAAAAAGGGGAACAAATTGATGCTGAAAAAGTTGAGCGTTATTTTCAAGCGTGTGAAATGACTCAGGATAGTCGACAAAATTTAACAGCGATTAATAATTTACAAGACCGAACTTTAGAAGTGACATCACAAATTGTTAATCTATTTAAGCAAAAAACAGAGCTAGAATTTACTGATCATCAATATTTGGCTTTAGCTGATCACATTCAGTTTTCAGTCAATCGTGCCAAAGAAGGGATTAGTGTTGATGTAGTAGCTGTGGCTTGGGAATTACCGCTAGTTTATCCACAAGAATATGATATTGCTAAAGAGGCAAAACAACAGATTGAAAAAACTTACACTATATCATTACCTGAAAGTGAGATTGTTTTTTTAATGTATCATTTTATCGGGGTAAATAATGAACTAGAGCAAATGAATGATACTGTTCGGGTGACAAATTTAATTCAACAAACATTGGAGATTATTCAACATACGACATCATATCAATTTGGAACTGATAATTTAAATTATTCACGATTTTTAACTCATTTGCGTTTCTTTATTTTGAAAAAAATTAAAGAAGAGTACGGTGCAGATAGTGGGATTGAATCATTGTTAATTGAAAAAATTCAACAAGAGTATCCAGAAAGCTATGCTTTAGCTAAGAAAATCGGGAATTTTTACGCATATCAGGAAAAGTGGCACATGACAGTTGAGGAATTACTTTACTTAACATTACATATATGCCGCTTGACTTTAATATAAAAAGTAAAAACCCAATCAAAATTTGATTTGGGTTTTTTGGCTTACTAAAATACTAGAAAAAAAGGATGAGGGAAAATGTTAACTCAAGAACGCGCGCAAAGTATTTTAATAGCACTTGGCGGACGTGAGAATGTTCAAAGTCTGACTCATTGTATGACAAGGTTACGTTTTAAATTAAATAATATCGCAATAGTTCAAACAGAGGAGATAAAAAAACTACCTTATATATTAACTGTTGTTGAAAGTGCAGGGCAGTATCAAATTGTCATGGGAAAAGAACTACTAGGTACTTATCAAGCAATTAAACATTTACTAGATCCAGTTCAAAATCAGGAACAATTCCAAGTAAAATCTTCAACATTAAATCGGATTTTTGAAAAAATAATTTTAATCATAACTCCATTGATTGGTGCTTTGATGTCATCAGCGCTTTTAAAAGGAATTGTTAGTATCGCAGTGGCGCTGAATTTGCTTGCAAATGATAGTAGTACTTTTCTAATTTTATCAGCGATTGCCGATAGCATTTTATATTATTTACCGTTTTTAGTTGCTTTAACAGCGAGTAAACAATTTAAACTCTCTCCATACATTGGTCTTGGATTAGTATCAGTACTTTTTGCACCAACGTTGTTAGTTGATAAGATTGATCAATTAGAACCAATTTATTTTTTATTTGCTAATACTTTATTTGAACTACCAGTATATTTTACACTTCTAGGATTACCGATTGTTGTGGCCAATTATACAGGAGCACTATTACCTGTGATTGTTATTTGTTACTTTGCTTCCTTTGTAGAAAAATTTTGGAATAGGTATTTGTTTGGACCACTAAAACATGTTTTTTTACCGGTTGTAATTATTTTATCATTAGCTCCATTTATTCTAGTTCTGATTGGCCCAATCACACATGTTTTAGGACTTGGATTTTTACATTTGATTACCGAATTGATTACGTGGAGCCCATTTCTAGCAGGTCTGATTATGGGTGGGAGTTGGCAATTTTTAATTGCCAGTGGTTTAAATTGGGTATTAGCTCCAATTTTTTTATTAAATATAACAAATCAAGGCTTCGATAATCTTTTTGTATTGACAACTACTACTGTTTTCGCACAAAGTGGCGCGGTTTTAGGTGTCATGCTTAAAACAAAGGACAAAGAATTGCGAAAAATATCACTTCCAATTATGATTTCAGGCTTATTTGGGATTACAGAACCAGCTATTTATGCAGTTACGTTGCCACGCAAATCGCCATTTTTAATTAGTTGTTTAGTTGGTGCAATTGGCGGAGCAATTATTGCCATGCTTGATGTCAAAAAATATGTCCTATATGGATTTGGAGTGCTAACTTTTCCTTCATTAATCAATCCATTAGGTGAAAATGACTTGCGTATTTTCATAGTGATTGTGCTCTGCGCTGCAGCTTTTGTCGTAACGGCAATAGCAACGATGATTGTATATCGTGAAAAATCAGAAGAAAGCTATCAGAAGCAGTTGATTAAACATATGAGTGAAGTTGTTTTAGCACCACAAACGGGTAGGGTTAACCCGTTGGAACAAGCGCAAAATCCTATTTTCTCTTCAGGAGTCATGGGGAATGGATGTTTGATTGAATCACAAGAATCAAAATTGTTAGCTCCAGCCACTGGAGAAATTACAACACTTTTTATACAAAATAAAAGTATAGAAATTACAACAGCAGCGGGAGCACAAATTTTAGTACAGGTTGAAAATCCAGAGCTACACCAACACATGACTACAACTTTACAAAAGGGGGATCAAATCAGACAAGGAGATACCATGTTTGAAGGTGTAAAAGAAACAAACTCGATAATGAGATTTTTAATAGTTATTCTGAATAGCGAAAAATATCATGCCATTAAATCTATTGAAAAAGATAAAGTCAAGAAATTACGACCATTAATTAATCTTGAAGCTATTGAAGTCGATGAATGATACAGTACATGATATTGCAAAAGAAGTAAAAATACACCGAAAGTATATGTAAAATAAAAAAAGAAAGAGGAAGAACAGATGACAACAACATTTCCAAAGGGATTTTTATGGGGAGGCGCAACGGCGGCCAATCAATTAGAAGGTGCATATGTCACTGACGGGAAAGGCTTATCAGTTGCTGATATGATGCCGGG
>JBOFQK010000327.1:0-3207 GCA_051660865.1 Culicoidibacterales bacterium
AAGTGTATCAATTGTTAGCGAAAGATACGATTGAAGAACGGATCGCCTTATTACAAGCCCAAAAACAAGGCTTAGCCGAAGCCCTCGTCCAAAGTGGCGAAACCTTTATCAACCAACTCAGTTTTGAAGAAATTCAGCAGTTATTAGGCGGAACGAGCTGAATATAGCAGAAAATTTCCTTGGAACCGAATGGTGATACAAATGCTGAGACGACATTACCGGAAACTGGTGATCTCAATCAAGCAGTGACGCTATTTAGCGGTTTAACAAGTCTTGTAGCCGGAGCGTTCGTCTTCGGACGTCGACGCAAATAACCGAAATAATTTAAATCCCCCACCAATTTTAGTCGCAACGCGGTGAACTTGGTCGGGGGATTTTTTTGTCGTGAGAGCCGAAGAAAGCGATTGTGATTGCTTTTTGGCGAAAAAATTAGAGATGGTGAAATTTTTTTGATTTTTTTGATTAATTAAAGATTGGTTTTTGTGGCTTGAGCGTTAATAATGCTAGTTTTATGAATAAACCATTAAGTTAAAACGAATTTTTTGTTAATATAAATGAGTAAATTTGGTTTAAGTTAAGAGATAGGGTGATTTTCGATGAGCAAAAATGAAATTTTGAAAACAGGATTGGTGACGATTTTGAGTGTTGCAGTAGTTATGAGCGTATCAACAGCAGTGACAGTGAGTGAGCTTGAGACAAACGGTGTTTCGGAGGGACAAGTAATTGAAATCGGAGAAGAACATCAAGAATTACCAGTCATAGCAATAACAAAATTGATAGAACCAGCAGATTTAAACCCAAAACAAGCGAAAATTAATCGCTCAACGTGGTTGTTCGGGGGAATTACAACAATTATTGGCGGAATTTGGATTTTCAGATGGCGATAATCTGTCAGTAAAAACTAAGATGGTTTTTGTTTTAATCGGATATACTTTTTTTCAATAGTTAGCACTGCTCGTTTTATCAAATAGCAATCAACATATTAAAAAAAAGTGATTTGCATTGGAAAAACTTGGAAAAACATGAATTTTTTGATAAACTAGTTAAGTGAGAAGTTGGTTATTAAAAAATTATAAGTCTTTAATTAGTTAGTGCGAGAAAAGAGGAACTTTATGAAACGGATAAATAAAAAATTACAAATAATAATCGCTGCGGTGGCAGTTACATTGATTGCTGTTGTTGGAGTGTTCTTTGTAGCAACACGTTCGCAAGCAACCGAGCAAAAAGTCGAAGAAGTTGACTTTTTTACGGTGCCAGTCCATGTTATTTTACCAAATGATAACTACGTCAAGAGTTATGCAATTCAAACGAATGAACAGGTTAATTTACGAAGTATGTTAGCGTTTAATGATGTCGCAACTTTTGCCGGTGATAAAATTGCAAAGCTGAATGAATATAACGAAAAGCAACAATTAGTAAAATCATTTGAAGCAACGAATGAGCAGCCTTTTTATATTCGGGTTATCGCCAAAGATAAAGCAGTCTTAACAGAATATCACGAATTGATAAATCCGCTAACAGAATTAACACCAGCATATTTAGCGGTAGAGGGAATCGAAGTTATTATTGAACAGCCAGTGTATGATGAAGAAGCGGCAACTGCCACATTTATGACGGATGCAGATATCCAAGCAAGCTTGGAAGCGAAAACAATCACGTTTGTAGAAGCCGAAGGTTACTATGATGAATTTGGTAATTGGATTGAAGCAGCAAGTAATGGCGAACGCGATGACTTCGTGCTTGTTTGTAGTGAGACACAAATCTTAATTGATGGAGTGTGTCAGTCGATAGTAGAGCCAGAAAGTGATGTCCAAGGCGAAACTGATTCAAATTGGGAACAAGATGATAACGAGAATGTAGAACCAACACCGGAACCGGAACCAACACCAACGCCAGATCCTGAACCAACACCAACGCCAGATCCTGAACCAACGCCAACGCCAGATCCTGAACCAACGCCAACGCCAGATCCTGAACCAACGCCAACGCCAGATCCTGAACCAACACCAACGCCAGATCCTGAACCAACACCAGATAAAGAAGATCCAACAATTCAATAAGTATCGAAATAGTTAGAGTGGTGTCCAGGTAACAGTTCATGAAGTAGATTAAATAAATATGGAATAGAAATGGAGATATCAAGTAAATGAGTGAACAATTAAGACGTCGAAAGCGGCGTAAAAAACAAAAACCAAAAATGACTTGGTGGAAAAAATTTTTAATCGGTTTTGGGATTTTCGGATTAGTCATTGCCATTGGAATAGGTAGTTTATATACTTGGAAAGCTGAACAAATTACTGGTGCCTTAGAGGCGTTAGATACGGAAACGAAATTTGAATCAACTGCCTCAACCGTGAAAAACACAAAAGGAATCTTATTAATTGGCTTAGATAATAATAATGGTTTTGCTACGTTAGAGCATCGTTACACTGATAGTTTAACGTATATTGGGGTGAACTTTGATACCCAAGAGATGATGATGTTACCAATTTACCGTGATGCGCGAATTCCGATGAGCTGCGATAATAACAGAGACGAAAATATTAATCGGATTTATGACCAAAGCGATTTGAACTGTTTAGTTGAAAGTACGGCAAATTTCTTAGAGTTACCAATTGATTATTATGCCCAAACGTCACTAGATGGATTTACGCAAGCGGTGAATCAGTTTGGCACAATTTCAGTCGTAGCTAGTGAAAGCTTCTGTCAAGGAAGTTATTGCTTTAATGCTGGGCAAACCTATGAAATGAGTGCGGAAATGGCAATTGCTTATTTACAATACCGTGGTGGGAGCAGTGGATTAAATCGGGCTGATCGCCAGCTCGACGTGATCGGTGGAGTAGCGACCCAATGCCTAGGTAATCCGTTTGGGTGTTTTGACACAATTGCCCCAATTTTAGGTGAGATTGCAAAAACGAATATTCCGGTCACGGAAATGACGAAATATTTAGGCGCAATTACCGGAAGTATGACGATGAGTCAACTTGAAGTCATTCAAGGGACGAACACTCAACTTACGGATGGTTGGACGCAAGTTGTTGATCCAGCTGATTTAGCGGCGAAAACCACGCAAATCCGCCAACAAATTTTCCAATAACAAATAGCCAGTAATGGCTATTTTTATTTTGGGGTAATTTTGGTATAATAGCGAAGAAGAAAAGAAAAAGGAGTATTTTTTTATGTTTAAGAAAATTATGATTGGATTGG
>JBOFQK010000328.1:0-2580 GCA_051660865.1 Culicoidibacterales bacterium
TATTCAATGTTGCTTGCGAGAGCTTGTCTTGGTTGAACTCAGGTTGCTGCAATTTGACTGCTGCCAGTTCTGGTGCTGGTGTCAGCCATGGCAAATCAATTCCGTGACTTTCTGGAAGGATCAATAAATCAGTCCGTCCGCGTAATTCTCGCAACGAACGTACGCCAAGACGTGCTAATAATTCCCGCGTTTGTTTCGCGAGGTATTGTAAATATGTTTTCAAGAGCGTTGGATCAGGGTTCAAGCGAGTCCGCAGTTTTTCATCTTGGGTCGTAATCCCTTTTGGACATTTATTTGTATGGCACATTTTACAGCCAATACAATCAACGCCAATCAGTGACATCGTTCCAAGACCAAACTCATCGGCACCTAATATTGCCCCGGCAATAATATCATAGCCTGATTTGATTTGCCCATCAACTTGGATAAAGGTTTGCGTTCGCACTCGGTTCGCTTGTAAGCTGCGGTGAGTTTGATATAAGCCATATTCCCACGGTAAACCTGTTCCTTTTAAGGATGATTTCGCTGATGCTCCGGTTCCACCATTGAAACCAGAAATGATCACTTTTTGCGCCCCTGCTTTAACAACTCCATTCGCAATCGTCCCAACGTTAAATAACGAAGCGAGCTTCACACTAATAAGTGCTTGTGGATTTGTCGTTTGTAAATCATAAATTAGCTGAGCTAAGTCTTCAATCGAATAAATGTCATGATGTGGCGGCGGTGAAATTAAATTTACTCCGCGTTTCGTATGCCGAACACGGGCAATTGAATCATCAACTTTTTGTTTTGGTAAGTGACCACCTTCACCTGGTTTCGCTCCTTGGGCGATTTTAATTTGAATTTCTTCGGCACTACGTAAATAGTCATACGTCACTCCAAAGCGTCCTGAAGCGACTTGTTTCACTTTTGAACCATTAGTTTTACCAAAACGCTCCGGCAGTTCACCACCTTCACCACTGTTTGAACTCGCACCAAGTTCATTGAATGCCCGCGCAATTGTCGTATGCGCTTCAATCGAGAGCGCACCGTATGACATTGCTGATCCGACAAACGTCCGTAAAATTTCCGTTTCACTTTCTACTTCTGACAGGGCAATTGGTTCAAACCGATATTCAAAGCAATCACGTAAATTCACTTGGCGTTGGCGTTCAGCAGCAGTAACGCTCAAAAATTGTTCATAATCTTGGGCCAATACACTCGCTTTTATTTCTTTGATAAATGTTTTAGAATAGGCATGGCTCATATAGGTTGAATCTTGATTCAAATATTCATTCCACTTTTTCATTTTTGTTTCATCAATCGCCGCTAAGCTTGCATCGAGTTCAGCAAGTGAAATCCCACCAAACAGCGCTGGTTTATTCGTAAAGTAGGCAGTTAACGTTGCATCAAGTCCAACAACTTCAAACACTTTCGAGCCTCGATAAGCCGCCACGGTGGCAACTCCCATTTTCGCCATCAACTTCAACAATGTTTGATTACACCCTTGGCGATAGCGCGCTAACGCTGCTAACGGTGTCGGTGTTTGTTCGTTCAAGTAAGCATACGCATAATATGGATAAATCACATCGGCACCAAAAGCGATTAATTGGGCATAATGTAATGGCAAGCGGGCATCAGCACACTTCACTACTAAACGCACACTCAACCGTTTTCCGGCGGCAACAATTTGATTATGCACAACACTCAAGGCCAAAATACTTGGAATTGCTCGTTTCACCCCTTGATCATCAAGGACAATCACCGTCGTTGTTCCTTGGAGCGCTTGCGCAACTGTTGTTGTTAATTGGTTTAGGGCCTGTTCTAACGTTGTTTCATACTGTAACGAAATGGTTTCCACAACAAATGCTGGTTCAGCAATCAGCACATCATATTGATTAGCTGTCAAAATTGGCGAATCAAAGTGGTAAATTGGCATCGTCAACGCTTCATCTTGTAAACTCTGAACTGATGTAAATCGCACTGCCGTTGAAAAAATTGAATGTTCACGCAATGAATCCAATGGCGGATTTGTGACTTGCGCAAAGTTTTGTTTCAAATAATCAAATAATAGTGAAACATGTGGTTGCAACATCGGTAATTGAGCTGTATGCGGGAACGAACCAATTGCTTCCTTTCCGGTTTCAAGCAATGAATTAAGTTCTTGATCAAATTCAGCTTTCGTGTATTTAAATTTTTTGGCGTAATCGGGATATGTTTCGGTTGGTATCGTCATGATTGCCGGAACTTTTTGCTCTACTGCCTCAAGCCAACTCCGATAAGGCTGTTGCTTTGCGAGTAGCGCTTTTGTCGTTGCATCATTAATTAATGTGCCCGTTGTCAAATCAAAACAAAGCAATTCACTCGCTTGCACACGAGTTGCTGTTTCGATTGCTGTTAATGGTGTATCTAACACGCCGATTTCCGAAGCTAAAATCAATTGCTCAGTCGTTGTCATGACTCGGAATGGGCGTAAGCCGTTGCGATCCAATGTCGCGACTAACGTTTTCCCATCACAAACAATGACACCAGCAGGTCCATCCCACGGTTCATTTTTGAGCTCGGCATATTCATAATACGCTTGTAAATCATCAGTGATTA
>JBOFQK010000329.1:0-1678 GCA_051660865.1 Culicoidibacterales bacterium
AAGTCGCACCCAATTACGTCAGCTTCGGCGCCCAATTAAGCGCCTTAGGCGAACCATCAACCGTTCACCAAATCGATGAACACTACGACCTCCAATACCTAAACCCAACCTATCAAATATATTATAAGTGCTTGAGTGCTATCACCGGTGCTATCGAAAAAAGGAATTAAAGGATAGCATAACCTGATTCATCACTCAAATAGCAAGGCGGTATGTGAAATAAGTGAACGGGTGTAGGCAGCATAACCTGATTCACGCTTCAGCTCCCTGAAAAACATGTGTGACTACTTGATCTCATTTCAAATAGTCACACATTTATTTTCTTGGTCACTGATGGGATTTTATCCCACCGCTTTCATCACTCAAATTGAGATGCCGTCACAACCGTTTACTTTTTTGTCATGTCGTCTCGACGTCCTCTTGATTACTTAGAGGGACACCGTGCTCAGCACTTAATTGACAGAAGCTTAACAGGATTTCAACGGGATTATGATGAAACTTACTTTTTCCTCCGTTATACTAAAGCAATAACGGGGAAGGGATGAGATGTTATGGAAAACCGGGCACAAAATTGTACGGATGATTTCGGGGGAAATGAATATGGCAAGCTAGAACGCTTACGTGTGACGGGCTTGTATATGCCACAAGCGATTACGACGCTTGTATTTAATAATCGGACATATTTAATTGCTGCCAATGAGGGGAATACGCAGCAGTGGGGAAAAAAATCCCAAACTTTTATCAATCCTAGTCAGTTTTTTCGGTATTTTGCCTTGAAAAAACGCGTGCTAGCACACAAAACTTTTGGGGAATTAACTAAAACTGAAGTCCAACAGCACTTAGTGCAAATGAAAATCGTTGGTCACTACGATGCCTTACAACTTGGTAGCGATCCGCTGGAAGCCATCTACGTTATTGGTGGCGAACCGTTCTCAATTTGGGATGCAACAACTCTCGAATTAGTCTTTGACAGTGCCAGAACACCAGTGTCACAATTACTGACAAAACTTGAAGGTAGGCTCAACCATAATCCTGACTGCGAAGTGGCCTTGATCCAAAATCACTGGTATGTGTTTTTTGGCTTAAACAAATATCGTGTTACAGCGAAAGCTGATCAATCAAGCTTGCAAGCAGGTTTGCCACTAGAGCAATCACACAAATTCATCCCACTGCGTAAAACTGTTGCCCTCTGGCGCAAACGTGTTGATGAGTACAAATTAGACAGCTAAGTACCCGAGTACGGAACGTGAATGTTTCGTGCTTTTTTTGTTGATTTTCTCCCGTAAACGTGATACCGTAACCTTATCGAATAAAAAGGAGTCGAACATTTATGTTAGAAATTCAAAATTTAACGAAAACCTTCGGTCAAAAGACGGCCGTTGATCATTTTTCTTTTACGGTTAAAGCTGGGGCCCCATATGGATTGCTTGGTCGTAATGGAGCGGGGAAAACGACAACGATTAAAATGATTTTAGGGTTAATCGAGCCTGATGAGGGACAAATTTTATACAATGGACAGCCATTTAACCGCAAAACTCACAGTCTTGGGTACATGCCAGAAGAACGGGGCTTATATTTAGATGCGCGCATTGATGAACAACTCGTTTATTTTGCGAAATTAGAAGGGAAGCGCCACGTGCAGCCCGAAATTGCAATGTGGTTAGAACGCTTTGAATTA
>JBOFQK010000330.1:0-1046 GCA_051660865.1 Culicoidibacterales bacterium
TCATTGAACTGGATACACTTGATGTTGTTGCTGAATATCACTTTATCAGCGAACACCCAGTGAATGGAGAAGTATTTATTGCTGGTGACGCATTGATGTATTTGCATGATGAGCAACTCTACCATTTAGGGGGAGAGGCTAGAAACAGCTAGCTTTAACTTATAAAAGTCAATAAATACAAGTGATTTTTATAGGTTTTTCTTAGAGTGAAATCAAGGAGTGGGAAGCGAACAGTATTAAGTTATTATAAAACAGCAAAAATCATTGAATTCAAGCGCATTCATTTGTATTATGGACGTGAAGGAGTTGGTCGAAGATGATCCTCGCTCAAAAAATTAGACTGTATCCAACTGCCGAACAAGCACAAAAATTGTGGCAGTCAGTTGGAACAGCTCGTTTTGTCTACAATTGGACACTTGCTCGCCAAGAAGACAATTATCAAAATGGTGGCAAGTTCATTTCAGACAATGAGTTGCGTAAAGAGCTGACACAACTGAAGAAAGCTGACCTTGCATGGCTAAGTGAAGTATCAAACAATGTCGCCAAGCAAGCTGTCAAAGACGCCTGTTTAGCTTATAAGCAGATGTTTCACGGTCTTGCTCAAAAACCACGTTTTAAAAGTCGAAAGCGGTCAAAGCCAAGCTTTTATAACGACAATGAAAAACTAAAAGTCAAAATTCAATCAGTTTTGATTGAAAAAGTTGGTTGGATTCAAACGAAAGAACAGTTACCTACTGAAGGTAAATATGCAAATCCACGCATTAGTTATGATGGGAAGTATTGGTATCTCGCAGTTGGTGTCGAGCAGGAGTTTGAACAACCGCAATTAACCGGCGAAAGTTTAGGTGTTGATGTTGGGGTCAAATACTTAGCTGTCTGTTCCGATGGAACTGTTTTTAAAAACATTAATAAAAGTCAAACAGTGCGCAAGCTTGAGAAACGGCTACGCAGATTACAAAAACAAGTTTCTAAAAAGTATCAAAAAAATAAGAAAGGATGCCAATTTGTAAAGACAAAAAATATCCTCAAACTTGAACAACAAATCA
>JBOFQK010000331.1:0-1296 GCA_051660865.1 Culicoidibacterales bacterium
AGTGAGCGTGCTTGTGCTCTTTTTAATTCATTTTGGTGGAAAGGAGTAATGGCAGATGAAGTATTGGAAACAACTGGCACTTATCTTGAGTTGTCTTGGATTAGCACCGGTGAGTGTTGCTGCTCAAGGGACCCAAACACTACTACCGATGAATATTCAGTTAATCGGTGATGCAACCCAATTAGCATTTAGCGAAACAACTGATCCAGGATTTGTCTATGCTGATGTATTTTTACCTGGCGATTCAATCGAACGAACGTTAATCATCAAAAATCAAAAAAGTGTCCCATTTCGACTGAGTTTTGAACTTGAACGCATTTCTGAAGTAAGTGAATATGACTTATTTGAACAGCTTAACATCGAAGTTTTCGATGGTGATACTCAATTGTGTGAAGGGATATTATCCGAAAATGCCTGTGATACGAAACAGTTTTATGCAATTTTAAACCCCGGTGATGAACGCCAACTCACAATGATTGTAACTTTTGATGAACAAGCAGGTAATGAATACAAAAATAAATTCGCACAATATGATTGGATTTTTGATGCAATTGTCACATCAATTCCAACAACGGGAAATCCGGTCGTACCCCCGGCAGTCGTGCCACCGACAACAACAAGACCACCAATTATCGTGCCGACAACTGGCTTACCGACAACCGGAGCATATGGACTTGAACTATTTGTGGTTGGAATTATAGCTAATATGATTGGTATGAGCTATCTCTTAATTGAAAAACGTCAAAAAAAAGCAACTACGCATTAGCAATACATAAATAACCATGTTTGCTCGAACAACTCAGTGTGTATTGACAAAGAAATAACGAATGGAAGAGACACAGTACAAACGCGTTGTCATCAAGCGAAACGTGGTTATTTATATGTTGTTGAAAGTAAAGTAACTTGAAAAAGCGATTTGAATATAAGGAGGAGAAATAATGAAGCTTAAGATGAAACGATCAACTAAAATTTTAATGAGTATCATCTTCGTGATTGGAGTAATTGCTTTTATACCAGGGACGTTGAGTCAGTTTAAGGCCAAAGATGAAATTACCAATCCATTTGCATTAGGGACGATTGATATTGAAATTGAAGAAACGTTTGATCCACCAGAAAAATGGGATGGCACAACAACTGAGAAAAAAGTTCAAATTCAGAATGTCGGCAGTGCTGAAGCGTTAATTCGGGTTGCCTTAGTGCCACGTTGGGAAAATGCTGATGGAACACCGTTCGCTGGTGATACACAGTTGATCAAATTAAGTGTACCGGCAAGTACGACACCTGGTTGGGTTGATG
>JBOFQK010000332.1:0-1290 GCA_051660865.1 Culicoidibacterales bacterium
TTTATGAAGCGTACTTGACATATAATGAACAAGGAATTGCGATAGAAATTAACGGCTCATTTGATAGTGGTTATGTTAATAGTATTGTTGAACTCGGTGGTGATGCAAAACGTTTGTTGACATGTCATAATTTTTATCCCGAGGAACATACTGGTTTAAGTGAAGCGTGCTTCAAAAGTTGTCACGCTCGCCACAAGTCATTAGGTTTGCATACAGCAGCCTTTGTGACATCACAAGAAGGCGGACGCTTAGGACCTTGGGATGCGAATGATGGATTGTGTACATTAGAAAAACACCGCCATTTACCAATTGAAATCCAAGCCCAAGAGCTCTACCATTTAGGAATTGATGATGTGATTATCGGTGATGCCTTTGCGAGTGATCGGGAGTTAGCAGCATTAGCGGCGGTATCAGCTCAACTGACAACCCTCGAAGTTGACGTGCAACCACTAGACTTTGATGTCTTTACCCCAATTTTCCAAAATCGTTGGGATTATAGTGATGTAATTATTCGTGATGTCATGAGTCGAAAAATGTGGAAACACCAAGTAATTGTTCCGCAAACAACTGAACGTCGGAGTGTGCCAGCTGGAACGATTTTAGTCAACAATGATGACTATGGTCGCTACAAAGGTGAGTTGTTGATTTGTTTACAACCACTTGAAATTGATCACCGCCGCAATGTGATTGGTCACGTTGCTGCAACCCATGTGCCATTATTAGCGGCAATTGGTGGTGGGAAACGCTTCAAATTAATGCCGAATGCGAGTCGCGAGGTGAACTAAATGCAGCTACCAAAAGACTTTTTATGGGGAGGCGCAACAGCGGCGAACCAATGTGAAGGCGCATATGCAGCCGATGGCAAAGGTGTGAGTATCGTTGATGTGGAACGGGCAAGTGTCAAGCAAGGCAAACGCCAGATTGATGAGTGCATTCAAGCCCAGACGTATTATCCAAGTCATGAGGGCATTGATCATTTCCAGCATTACAAAACAGATATCGCCTTATTTGCGGAGATGGGCTTCACGTGCTATCGGTTTTCGATCGCATGGAGCCGCATCTTCCCACGTGGTGACGAAGCACAGCCAAATGAGGCGGGACTGAAATTTTATGATCAAATTTTCGCCGAATTAAAACGCTATAATATTAAACCAATTGTGACGTTGTCACATTATGAAATGCCTTTAACACTCGTACACGAATATGGTTCGTGGCGGAACCGAAAACTGATTACTTTTTTTACTAATTTTTGTCAAGTAGTAATGGAACGCTACCAAAATGATGGCCATT
>JBOFQK010000333.1:0-1462 GCA_051660865.1 Culicoidibacterales bacterium
TTGATAAAATTCGCCAGCAATCATTTTTTGTAATTCTGTTTTTCCCATTGTGTAATCCTTTCAAAAAAGGTGGTGACACTTCCCAAGAAATCACCACCATGTTATTTTCAATCTAATCTTCTTCATGTGTAGACACATCGATTTTGTACTTGATTTGGTTTACTTATTTTACATACCGCCTTGCTATTTGAGTGCTGAAGTTGGTTCTGCACCAATTGATACCAAATAGTCGTATTGTTTTTGCAAGCAGGCAAAGGCTGAATCAGGTTAGGCCACCTGATAATAGTGATTAATTTTTCTACCGCTCCGATGCTACCTCATTACTTTGTTGTAGCACCACCGTCAGCACTTAAACGATACATTACGGCTTCGTATGGGCGTAATTCCATGTTAGACGCTAATGTTGGTGCGGTTGTGTAGTTAGCGAGTAAGATGTCGCCATTGCCATACTCACTTGCTGCTTCAAAGTTGAACGTTGCTGTTTCGCTTGTGAAGTTGCAGACTACTAAAATTGTATCGCCTTCATATTCACGGATATAGGCAAAGACTGCTTCATTGCCAAAGTCTAACATTGTAAATGTTCCATAGATAATTGTTGGATTTGCTTTACGTAAAGCAATTAAACGTTGGTAATGATAAAATACTGAAGTTGGATCGGCTAAGGCTTGCTCAACGTTAATCTCGGTATAGTTTGGATTGACGGTTAACCACGGTGTTCCTTGTGTAAACCCACCATGCGCAGCATTTGACCATTGCATTGGTGTGCGGGCATTGTCGCGGCCTTTGACATAGATTGATTCCATGATTTCTTCGTGGCTGTACCCTTGCTCAATACGCTCGTTATACATATTACGTGTTTCAATATCATCATATTCTTCAATCGTCGCAAAACGGACGTTTGTCATCCCAATTTCTTCACCTTGGAAAATATACGGTGTTCCTTGCATCCCGTGTAATAATGTTGCTAACATTTTCGCACTTTCAACCCGGTACGCTTTGTCATTCCCCCAACGCGAAACGATCCGTGGTAAATCATGGTTATTCCAGAATAAACTATTCCAGCCTTGACCATCAAGCTCGGTTTGCCATTTATTGAAAACTGTTTTTAATTCCGTTAACTGTAATGGGCGTAAATCCCATTTCGCTTTTCCTGGTTGCTCATCTAAACTAATGTGTTCGAATTGGAACACCATGCTTAATTCATTGCGTTCTGGGTTTGAGTATAATTTCGCGATTTCTGGCGTTGCTCCCCAAGTTTCCCCAACTGTTAACACATCATAATTACCGAATGATTTTTGGTTCATTTCTTGTAAATATTCATGCAGTTTTGGTCCATTCCCAGTAATTTTCTCATCGGGAACTTTTCCGATTAAATCGATCACGTCCATGCGGAAGCCACCAATCCCTTTTTCGAGCCAGAAGTTGATTAAATTCCACACTTCTTCGCGTACTTTTGGATTTT
>JBOFQK010000334.1:0-85013 GCA_051660865.1 Culicoidibacterales bacterium
CCTTGAAACAAAAACATGACAGCTTGTATTTACTAGCTTAAATGCAGATCAAAAGGCAGATTCATTAAACGTGCTTCAGCCTACAAAACTAAGAAAAACACCTACCAAAATTGCGCAATCTTAGTTTGCTATTTTGGCAGGCTTATTTTCTATACCGTTTTGTTAGCGTTTGCTATCGGCTTCATACACTCTCTATTTTTCCATGAAATCCTTGAGGTGTTTGCTTTTTGATGGATTACGAAGTTTACGCAGCGCTTTGGCTTCAATTTGACGGATACGCTCACGCGTTACGCCAAATTCTTGACCAACTTCTTCTAACGTCCGTGTCCGGCCGTCATCAAGTCCGAAACGTAAACGTAAGACGCGTTCTTCACGATCAGTTAAACGTTCTAATACATCACGAATTTGCTCTTTTAACACTTCATTCGTTGCATAATCAGTTGGTGACACTGAATCTTGATCTTCGATGAAGTCTCCTAAGTGCGAATCATCTTCTTCACCAATTGGTGTTTCTAATGAGACTGGTTCTTGTGAAATTTTTAAAATTTCGCGAATTTTATCAACTGGTAATTCCATTGCTGCTGCTAATTCTTCTGGTTCTGGTTCGCGTCCAAGCTCTTGAACAAGGCTACGTTGAATTCGATTTAACTTATTAATCGTTTCGACCATATGAACAGGAATGCGGATTGTACGCGCATGATCGGCAATCGCACGCGTAATCGCTTGACGAATCCACCAAGTTGCATACGTTGAAAATTTGAAGCCTTTTTCATAATCAAACTTCTCAACCGCTTTGATTAATCCCATGTTTCCTTCTTGGATTAAATCTAAAAATAACATTCCACGACCAACATAGCGTTTCGCAATACTAACAACTAAACGTAAGTTGGCTTCTGCTAACCGTTGTTTCGCAATTTCCGCACGGAATGGATCATCACCAGCAATAATTTGCGCTAATTCAACTTCTTCCGTCTGTGTTAATAAATCAACTCGTCCGATTTCTTTTAAATACATCCGTACTGGATCATTGATACGAATCCCGATATCTTCGACTTCATTTTTTTTGTGTAAAAGTTTATCACTCATATCATCTTTAAACTCATCGACTTCAATGATGTCTGGTGTAATCGCTAAGTCATCAAGTCCATTAACTTCAGCTTCAAGCTCAAGTTCATCCGCATCAATTGTATCTTCTAGCGTTTCAACAGCATTGATTTTATTTTCAATTAAATATGTCATCACATCTAAAGGATCAACATCCGGGAAAGTTTTAATTTCATCAGTAATTTGTTCATGCGTGATGAAGTTTTTTTGTGTTTTCGCATATTCATTAATGCTATCCATTAATTCTTGTGGAATTGTTGCTTTCTTGTTGCTCATAGTAAGCCCTCCAATTATTTGTTTTTTATTTTCATAATTTCCAAAAAATAACTTAGTTTTTCTTCTTCTGTCATTGCTAACTTCAGTTTTGTTTCGAGCTCTTTAACACGATCATCATTCACTCGATTTTTCACCGTCGCAATACAGTCGTTGAAATAGGCTTCATTAATCATCGCCGCATCATAGCCGTACATAATTTCGCTGAAAATTTTCGCTAACTCCGGTTCATTATGGAGATATTCGATAAAATTTCTAATTTCAAGTGTTTCGTGTTCACGATAAGCACTGAGAATAAAGTAAGCGATAGCGCGGAGGTGATCATCATAAAGAAAATTCAAATTTTGTTGATAGCGTTTCGCATACTCAATTGAACAAGCCATTGCAAAGATGATATGCCGTTCAGCAGTCTCTTCTTTACGGTAGCGACGCTGGACTTGCTGAGGAGCAAATTGCTGGTGCTGTAACATCCGTTGCGGTTGTTGCATACTCGCAAGTTGTTGCTGTAACGTCGCTAAAGAAATTTCAAACTCTTGCGCTAAACGTTGTAAATACAATTCAACCTCAATTTGCTCTTTGTTCATTGCAAGTTCTTGTAACATTAAAAGCAAATACGTTTTCCGATCATCATAGTTACTCAGTTGTAAACCACTTCGGAACGAACGATATTTGAACTCCAACAAACTGATTGGTTCGTGGACAAGTGTTTGTAATGCTGTTGCACCAAATTGCTTGGCATAATCATCAGGATCAAGTCCATCAGGTAAATAGGCAACTTTCACTTCAACTTTTTGTTGTTCTAATAATTTAGCTGCTGTTAATGTTGCTTTTCTTCCCGCTAAGTCGCCATCATAACAAATAACTGCAGTATTGACATGCCGTTTAATCAATTTTGCTTGATCACTCGTAAATGCCGTCCCTAAAGAGGCAACAGTTCCAAGTACATTGGCATTAACAAAAGCAACAACATCCATCACACCTTCGGTTAAAACAATAAACTTTTGCTTCCGCGCTGCATCTTTTGCTTTATTCAAAAAGTACAGTAGTTTTCCTTTTTGAAAGATCGGTGACTCGGGACTGTTATAGTATTTAGGTTTTTCACTATCTTCAGGTGTGAAAATCCGACCACTAAACCCAACAACTCGACCTTCAACATCCCAAATTGGAAAAACAATTCGCCCAAAAAAGGCGTCATATTTATTTTGTGATGTTTGTCCATGGACTAATCCAAGTTGCATGGCATCGTCAAGCGAAAGTTCCCGACTAGCTAAAAAGGCAGGTAATAAGTGCTCACGTGGTGCATAACCGACTTCAACTGCTTGAATTGTTGCCGCACTTAATTGGCGTTGCTCACTCAAATACTGACTTGCACTTGTTCCTTGTGGACTTGTCAAAATCTGTTGATATAATTTACTGACCCATTCATTCGTATCATAGAGTGATTGTAACTGTGGTGCAACTTGAGTTTGAGCACGCGGTTGATAATCGCCTGCAGGAATTTCTAATCCATATTTTTGCGCGAGTAAGAGCACACTTTCAACAAATGAAAGTTGCAAATACTTCATCACAAAACTAAATGCATTCCCACCTTCGTGACAACCAAAACAGTGAAAAATCTGTTTTTCTGGTGAGACCGACATTGAGGGGCTATCTTCTTGATGAAAAGGGCAGCAGGCAAAATAATTCCGTCCCCGCTTCTCTAATGCAATGTAGTCCGCGATGACTTCAACAATATCAGCCTTGTGCCGCACTTCATCGATAAACGGTTCAGGCAATTTTGCCATACTGACCCTCCTTTCTTGATGGATTCACAGTCAAAGTTATTAGAATGCAATCGCTGCATCAATAAATGCTTTTAATTCATCAATATGTACTCGTGTTTGTTCCATTGTATCACGGTGACGCACAGTTACTGTTTGATCTTCTAACGTATCGTAGTCAACTGTAATACAGAATGGCGTTCCGATTGCATCTTGACGACGGTAACGTTTTCCAATTGTTCCGGCTTCATCGTATTCAACCATGAAGTCTTTCGCTAATTTCGCGTATACTTCTAAAGCTGGTTCACTTAATTTTTTCATTAATGGTAAAACACAAGCTTTATATGGTGCTAAAGCTGGGTGCAGACGCATAATTTCACGTGAATCATTTTCGGCAATTTGCTCAACGTCATAAGCATCATTCATGATTGCTAACATTAAACGATCAACCCCAACTGATGGTTCGATACAGTATGGAATGTATTTTTCGTTTGTTTGTGGATCATGATATTCCATGCTTTGTTTTGAATGCTCTTGATGTTGACGTAAATCATAATCAGTACGGTCAGCAATTCCCCAAAGTTCTCCCCAACCAAATGGGAATTTATACTCAAGGTCACTTGTAGCATTTGAATAATGCGATAATTCATCAGCATCGTGATCGCGCATGCGGATATTTTCAGGATTTAATCCTAAATTATATAAGAACTGTTGTGCTTGATTTTTCCAATATTCATGCCATTCTAAATCCGTTCCTGGTTGGCAGAAAAATTCTAATTCCATTTGTTCGAATTCACGTGTACGGAAAATAAAGTTTCCTGGCGTGATTTCGTTACGGAATGACTTTCCGATTTGTCCAATTCCAAATGGTACTTTTTTACGTGATGTACGTTGAACATTTTTGAAGTTAACAAAAATCCCTTGTGCTGTTTCTGGACGCATATAAACGACGTTTTTCGCTTCTTCAACAACACCTTGGAAAGTTTTATACATTAAGTTAAATTGACGAATATCAGTAAAGTCTGTTGCGCCACAATCTGGACATTGAATTCCATTTTCTGTGATATACGTTTGCATTTGCTCATTTGTCCAACCATCGGCAACGATTTCTTGATTTGAGAAGTCTTCGATTAATTTATCAGCACGGTGACGTGTTTTACACGCTTTACAGTCCATTAACGGATCTGAGAACCCACCAACATGTCCTGAAGCTACCCAAACATTTGGATTCATTAAAATCGCTGAATCTAAACCAACATTAAATGGTGATTCTTGAATAAATTTTTTCCACCATAATTTTTTGACGTTGTTTTTTAATTCAACACCAATCGGTCCATAGTCCCACGTATTTGCGAGTCCGTTATAAATTTCGCTACCTTGATAGACAAAGCCTTGCGTTTTTGCATGATTAACAAGTTGTTCCATTGTATGATTTGCCATGAATAAATTCCTCCTTCAATATAAAAAGCGAACACATCCCTATGCATTGCCAAAAAGACAGCGCATAGGGACGAGTTCACTCGCGGTTCCACCCTATTTATCTTCAGGCTTTACGTGTGTTAGTATCTACCTGAAAATCACTTTTTTCTCAAAAAATCACTCCAGGTTCCATTCATCAATTGCGTGGTCCGCTTGGCTTTCACCACCCCAAGCTCGCTTGTTGGTACGTCAACAGATTACTCTTCCCTTCTTCGTGAAGTATAGATCGAAGCATTCAACTTTTAGCGTGCTCAAAAAAGCAGCAGTCAAGCTCTCCGATTTGTTGTTTAATTATATAAAATAAAATCCTAAAAAGCAAGTAGTTCATTCGATTTTTTTAGAATTCAAGTGTTGATGTCAAAAATTTCTGACTTTTTAAATAAAGCCCCGAATATTGTTCGAAGATTTGATTGAAAATCAAACGCAACTGCGTTTGTACCGTTGCTTCAACCCGAACATTTTCTAATGTTGCCAAAGTTTGACGATTAAGTGCTAGTAACGTTTTGATGACTTGCGGATCATTCACAAGTTGAACATCATTAGGGCTCACGTGGTTACGACAAACGAGTCCACCCATTGCAATTGAAAAACCGACTATTTGTTGACTTTGACAAATAGTGCAACCTGACAACTGCAAAGCAACACCTAAGCGGGCTAACACGTGAAGTTCAAACACAAATGTCAAACCTTCTGGTGGATGATTTGCTTCCATCAACTGTAAAATTGCTAAAAACAAATCGAACAATTCAGGATCAGCTTCATAGTCGCTTGCAACTTGATTGACAAGTTCACATAAGTATGCCGCGTGACTCATCGCAACATAATTACTTTTTAAGCGACTAAAATAGTCAATCGTTTCACCTTGATATAATAACGATAACCCTTCACGTTGGGCAATCGTAAAATCACCATATGTAAATAATTGGGTTAACGCCTTATATCGACTATTGGCTCGTTTAGCTCCACGAACTAACATTGGGACGCGACCAAGCTCACGAGTAAAAACGCTGACGATTTCATCATGTTCTTTAAAATCCGTGCGCCGAGTAACAATCCCTTTTATTAAAGTAGACATGTTTAATATTCTTCTTTTTGGTAACCAAAGTCATTTAAATGAATTTTTTTATTACGCCAATCTTTCACGACTTTTACCCATGTTTGCAAATGAACTTTTGTTCCTAAAACCCGATTAATATCTTTACGCGCATCAGTTCCAATTCGTTTTAACATTTGACCATTTTTCCCAATGATAATTCCTTTTTGGCTTGGACGCTCAACAATGATAGCGACCATAACTTCTAAACGTCCCTCTTCATCGCGGGTAATATCCTCAATTGTCACGGCAACTGAATGCGGAATTTCTTCGCGCGTATGCCATAATACTTTTTCACGAACAATCTCTGCCATGATAAAGCGTTCAGGGTGATCCGTTACTTGACCTTCTGGATAATATTGTGGTCCTTCTTCGATATAGTTATACAACACATCGAGCAACACATCTAAATTTTGGTGTTTTTTCGCTGAAATCGGCACAATTTCGGCAAAGTCCATTTCCGATTTGGCTAAGTCGATAAACTTATATAACTCTTCTTTTGTCAACAAATCAATTTTATTGATTACTAAAATCACCGGTTTGTGGATATTTTTTAAATGTTCAATAATAAAACGGTCACCCGTTCCAATTGTTTCTGATGCATTTAACATAAAGACAACAACATCAACCCCACCAAGTGATTTTAACGCTGTATCAGTCATAAATTTCCCAAGTTCATGTTGGGGTTTGTGAATTCCTGGCGTATCAATAAAAACATATTGTGCTTTCTCACTTGTCACAACACCTTGAATTTTGTTTCGCGTTGTTTGTGGCTTATCACTCATAATTGCAACTTTTTGACCAACAACTGCGTTTAAAAACGTTGATTTCCCTACATTTGGGCGACCAACAATTGAAATAAATCCCGAATGGAATGCTTGTTTACTCATTTTAATTTCCCTCTACTTCTCGTTAATTTTGGCAATCAGACTGTTGCCATCAGGTACTTCTACACCTGACATTATACACCGAAATCAGTAAAATTGATATCTATTTCACTTGATTCTCATCTTGAAACGATCACATTTTTTGAAAATACCGTCTGAATTGTGTCATTCGCTGTTTGATTGGGTTGCGTATCAAATCCCAAGTCATTCTCACCGCAAAAAAGAGGAAACATAGTGCGACCGCTTGATTAAGCAGTTGTTGAACTTGCCCAGTTAAAATCGTTGCAAATTGTCCAGCAAAAGCTGCGGCGAACGTTAAAAATATGCCAGTTGCACTTAATGCCCCAACACCAAACCAGATAGTCTCACTTTTAGCTAATTGACGTTGTGTAAGTTCGCGAGCAAAAATTCCCGACCAAAACAGCAGTGTTAATGGATTACTCAACGTAAACCAAAACAAATACCAAAAAAGCTGACTCCCTAGTGGTGTCGCCACTTCATCTAGTACACCACTAGCAAACAGTCGCCAGGCAAGGAATACTAGCACTCCAATCGAAAATATTTGCAAGCGAATTTGCCAATGCGCTCGACTTAAAACCGTCTGACCAATTCCAAAGATTGCCCCTAAAATATACACACCATCTACGAGGATTACTGCAAAAACACCTGGTAAAGTCTCAAGGAAGCCACCCGTATAGGCTGCTTGAATAATCGTCAACAAGACTGGCCCAATCGCTAGTTGTAACAACAAACCAACTCCTAAACCTTGCCAATAACTCGATTTCATTTTCATCATCCCCCGTTTACTGTTTCTTTTAAGGTTGAGAGGACAATTTGCGTCTGCGAACGATACACACCAGGAATTTGCCTAAGCTCATCACTCAAAAATTGCTCTAACTCACGTGGGTGAGCAACCGCCACTTTCAATAAATAGTCTGCTTCACCTGCTAAATGATGACATTCAATCACATGCGGTAGTTGTACTATTGACTCTCGAAAAGTCGCAATATGCGCACGATGTTCTAGCGTCACAAAAATAAAGGCAAGTAAATGCTTCCCTAATAATTCACGATTCATTTTCACTGTATACTGTTGAATTATCCCGCGGATTTCTAGCTTCCGAATTCGTTCGGATACCGCTGGCGCTGAAAGATGTACTTTTTGTCCAAGTTCAGAAATTGAAACTCGGGCATTTTCTGAAAGTAATTCCAGTAATTGTTGATCAATCATATCCATATGATTTAGCCTCCTTTTTTTCTTTTGATTATAGAGTTTTGGCTTTTTTTTGTAAATCAAATCCCGTAATTCCCGTTATATTTAAAGTTTTTGCTACTTAAAACTTTAAATATAACAGGCAAATCGCTGTCATTTTCAATTTCATTCAATAGCAGTTCTTGTTTTTCATTGTAATTTTTGTTAAAATTAATAATGACCAAAAAAGAAATGAGGTTTTAATTATGGCGAACAAAATGTTACACGCTTGTTTACGCGTAATGGATTTAGAAAAATCAGTTACTTTTTATACTGAAGGACTTGGATTAATTGAAACAAATCGACTCGATTATCCTGAACATGCCTTCACACTTGTTTATCTTGCTTTCGAGCCTGGTGGTTATGAAATTGAGTTAACTTATAACTACAATCCAGAAAAACCATACGAAATCGGAACTGGCTTTAGCCATTTAGCTATCGGTGTCGATGATTTAGTTGCATTACATGCACAACACACATCGCTTAATTATGAAGTCACACCACTTAAAGGGCTACCTGGACAAGCACCGAACTACTATTTCGTCACTGATCCAGACGGCTATAAAATCGAAGTCATTCAAAATCGCTAAACTTTAACACTACTCCGCTATGAAGTAGTGTTTTTTTATATTCAGATCAATTCACAACTTGTCCGCTAAAACAGTTCCTGTTATGATTGACTTATCATTATTCACAAGAAAGGAGCTTCGAGTTTATGCCCTATCCTAACCGAACTTTTTTGCTGATTGGCCTCACGCTCTCAGTGCTTTCAAAATTACTTCAGTGGCAAGGTTTTTGGCTTTGGGGAAATATCATCGTCTTATTTGCTGCCTGCGCTTTAGTTGTGAGTGGTTTATTCTCTCTTCCTTGGTTTATCAACTTACACCAAAACCCCAAACTAAAACGTCTAGCTACTTGGTGCTTAGTCCTCTCTTGCTTGACCGTTACTAATTTTCAAATAATGACAATGCTTTTGACAAGTGGTCATCACCTTGGTTTTATTTTCCTCTTTACTTTCTTCATTGCACTCCTGAGTTTATTCTTTCTAGTCTCTTCAGTTACTCGAAAAAATAGTTGAATAAACCACCTAAAACCAATAATTCTATTTGCTTTTAATACTAAATGTTAGTACAATTAAAAGTACATTCAAAAACTATCGCTATTTCTAACGTCGGAGGTATTTTCATGCAGTGGTCAATTCAACATTTAACACATCAAGTCGAACAGTTACTTTTCGGAGACTTTTCTAACTCGCTGCACCCACAACTCATCAGCATCGAAGAGGCAATTGACTGCGGAAAAACACGTTTAACTCCCTCTGATTATCAGTTTTTAACCGGTGCTCTTACACTATATCGGCGACAATTTCTTGAAGCAAAGCAACTTTTTTCACACATTACTTCTGACAATTTATCTGTTGAATGTCGCTATTTATATACTGCTTGTTCAATTGCTGCTGAGTTTCGAACAGCTACTCAATCCGATATCCCAATCCTTTTGGCGCGATTACCTGAATTAAAAGCAACATTCCCACCACATTTATTTGTTTTTATAGCAATCAATGCATCAATCCAACTGCGAGTTTTTCCAAAATTCACCGAAAACCTCGAACAATTACTCACAACAATTTCACTAATTTTACCAACACTTGATCACCCTATCGTTGTCCAATCCCATTACTATATCGGTTTAATCTATTCAGATAGTTTTGAAGCGTCTGATTTAGTCTTATCAAATTCCCTTTCGTGCTTTACTCAAGCCCAAAAATTTAACCTTTTTAATTTTGAACTCTTTGCTTTATTATTAGTTTCAGAATTATACAAAAACTTACAACTCGAATCTGAAGCTTTACGCTACTATTTAAAGGTTGCTAATGATCCCAACTATCCAAATGCGCTTCCTATTTTACGTGCACTCACACTCTTAAATATCGCGATTATTTCCATTAATATGAATCAATTGACTACTGCTGAAGTGTATTTACATCAGCTTCAGCAACTCCTACTCACAGAAAAAAACGCGGCCCTTAGTCTCTGGGTTGATATTGTTGAGTTTCAGATTGCCGTTAAACGCCACCAACTATCAATTGATGAATTAGAAATTATTTTTCAATATTTAACTAAATGTTATCATGAATTTGGAACAAATTTTATTTTTTCAGCACTTGAGCCAACCTTATTCCAATTAGAAGCTGATTTAGCTCAATTAGCCTCACCTAACCAGCTCGATGGTGTTTTATCTGCTCATTTTGCGCACTTAAAGTTTTTACAATTGCATACACCGACTAAAAAGCACCCCATCTCTCAAGTGTTAAAAGCGATTGCAAATACGTATGTCCAAATGGATCAATCCGAACTCGCACTTACTTATTTTCAATCTTATCAAGAAAATCTTGAAGCTTGGCACAACAGCAATCTTCAACAACAGATGCAAATTCGTCACAAACAACTAAATATTCAACTCCAAGCTCGCGAACGGCAGTATGCTCAAAACATCCAACGTTCTTTACAAGCAAAACATGACTTTGATGCGCTCACACATCTATATTCACGGCGACAACTAGATACGATTATCCAAACTTTTCAGCTTCCCCAAGCGTATTTATTACTCGATATTGACCACTTTAAACTCTTTAACGACACCTATGGTCATCTCGCTGGTGATGACGTACTCAAACAAGTTGCTGATATCATTAAATCAAACTTATCTGAAAATGACTTTGGATTCCGCTATGGAGGTGAAGAATTTTTAATTCTTTCATTTAACTCAACTCGTGACTCACTTGAAAACTTAACAAAATCACTCTACGCAGCCTTCAATCAAAAACAAATTGCTTTCCCTAATGCTCCTCATTGCTCCTATATCACGGTTAGCGGCGGCAGCTTTTGGAATGAGCACCAACTAAATTTTGAACAAGCATTTATCGAAACTGATAACTTGCTCTACACCGCAAAATCTGAAGGTCGCAATCAAATTAAAACTAATTTTTAACTAGAAAGGATGAACATATGTCAATTCATTCTCGTCTCTTTACAATTGAAGATCAACTTCTCTTTCATCCTGAAATCGTATTTTCTCATGTCCAATATAATCACCTTGTCATAGAAATTACTACCTTTTTACACAACCAACCAACTCATCACATTCATGATTTTTGTCATTATTTACTTGGTGTTATTGCTTATTCACAAGGTGATATTTTAATGAGCACTACCCATTTAAATAAGTGTCACACACCATCACATTTACCTACTCGTTCACAAGCGTTTTTTAATATCTATCGAACCTTGATTTTATTTGAAAATCAACCTGAACTTGTTCATAAACAGCTTATCAAACAGCGTACTAGTTTAACTATCAGTGAATATGCTTTTTTATTGACAAAATTAATCGTTGCCAGTCGCATCAATCCGGCTGAACACGCGCGGAGTTTTTATTGGAATTTACAACTTTTAGAAATTTTACCAACTTTACCAGAAACTCTATTCACTGCGCAAATTTATTATGAATTTGGTATCTTTTATGTGTTTATGGTCCAAAACATCACCCTCGCTGAAGCCAATTTTCAAAAAAGCCTCGCTCTGCTGACCACAAACTCAACTAAAGAACGTGCTTTAATTAAAATGATTTCTACGGGAATGGCTTATGTTGCTACAATTAACAATGATTTTCCTGAGGCAATCACAAACTATCAAAAAATTATTTCCGAACCATTTACTAACGATATTGACGTGCTCCATTACTATAAAGTACTCATTAATGCATTAAATGTTTATCTGAAAATTGGCGATTTAACTATGTTTCATCAGTACTTCCCCCAGATTGCTGATATTACTTCGCTCGAAGATTATGAAAAGCGCCAAAGTTTATTATTCAGTTCGAATATTTTAAATCTCAATTGGCTATTAGCTCAGCCCGAAATAGATACTCACAAAATTTCCCAAATCAGTGAACAAATTTCAATAATTTTACCACAATTAAAGCAAAACTTCGCCTTTGGCTTCCCTCAAATCACGTGGGCACGGATGCAAGGTTATATTCATCTGAAGTATCAAAACTTTACTAAAGCGCAACAATACTTTGCTCAACAACTCGAACTCAGTCTGATGTTCAATCAAATAAATCATGAGCTTTCTGCCCATTTTTCTCTTTCAGAAGTCGCAAAAAAATTAGGCAATTTCGATTTAGCTGTCCACCATTTTAAAATCGCGGATACTTTACAAACAACAATTTTCCAGGAAAGTAATCGCTACTTTCTCACATCACTTCATGCTCAAATTGATAATCGTGCCTTTGAAACGGAAATGATCGAACAAAAATTATCAAATAAGATGCTAGAACAAACAGTGATTCGCGATCAATTAACAAAATTATTTAATCGCCACTATCTCACAAATTTATATTCACAACTGCCACTTGCTCACCCCCTTCACTTGGCAATAATTGATATTGATTATTTCAAGCAATATAATGATTATTATGGCCATTTGAAAGGTGATGACTTACTTAAAACTTTTGCTGAACTTTTACTTCAAGTTTTTGCTCAGGAAACCGTAATTCGTTATGGTGGTGAAGAATTCCTTATCTTACGCTCAAATTGTCCAATCAAGGAGTTTATCGCTGTCCTCAATCAATTCCAAACTGAGTTACAATCACTTGCCCTCGCGCACCAAGGAGTTGCTGAAAATCACATTGTGACGGCTAGCATTGGTTATACAACGGCTCAACCAGAACAATTACAAACCATGAAAATGGCACATCACGCCTTAGACATTGCTGATCAAGCCTTATATCAAGCCAAATCAACTGGTCGCAATCAAATATGCTATCAGCCAATGCCACCAAATAACGTAAATGCAAAAAAAACTAGTGCTACTCACTAGTTTTTTTCTTGCTTCATCACCGAAAAAATATTACACGCCAAGCCTTTTTTTACTTTTTCTCACTTCTGCTGCTTTTTTCATTTTAAATTCACCAATTAAAGCAAAAAAATATGGCTTTCCCCTTGTTATTTCGGTGAAAATTGCCTATGCTTAAATAGCAAAATTTTAGTAATAGGAGTGTTCATATGCGAATTAACAAATTTATTAGTGAGGCGGGTGTCGCTTCACGTCGTGGTGCTGACAAGCTCATCGAACATAATCGAGTAACAATCAATGGTCGCTACGCCAAAATTGGTAGCGAAGTTCACCCAGGTGACGATGTCCGTGTCAACGGAAACCAAATTTATATGGCAAATAATTATGTGTACTTAGCCCTCAACAAACCAGTTGGAATCATTAGTACAACTGAAAAGTATGTCAAAGGCAATATTGCTGACCTCGTAAACCATCCACTCCGTGTTTACAATATCGGGCGTCTTGATAAAGAATCAGAAGGTCTGATTTTACTAACAAACGATGGTGATATTGTTAATGAAATTTTACGTTCGGAAAACAGCCACGAGAAAGAGTATATTGTTTCGGTTGATAAGCCAATCACACCCGAATTTTTGGCAGAAATGGCAGCTGGTGTGCATATTTTAGGCACAAAAACTTTACCATGTAAAGTCCATCAAATTTCGAAATATGAATTCAATATTATCTTAACGCAAGGGTTAAATCGTCAAATTCGCCGGATGTGTGCAGCTCTAGGTTACGATGTGTATCGTCTCCAACGAGTGCGCATCATGAATATTACACTTGGTACGTTACCACCAGGTCAATGGCGTGATTTAACGAAAAAAGAGAAAAAACGCCTCTTTGCTGAATTAGACTATAGTCCAAAAGAATTTTAAGACGCCAACGCTACTTACAACTGACCCTTCAGTTTTAAGTGGCGTTTTTTAATTAGCATCCCGCTAATCCTAGCAAAAAAACTAGCAAATCACTGCTCTGTGCTGCAGTCGATTTGCTAGTTTTTTACTTTTTATACTTAGCCGATATAACTTGGATCAATTTCAATCCGAATTTGACAATTTTGTTGTTTTTGCCAATGTTTTTTCAATTGTGCGAGTTGCTCATGTAACTGTGCTTGCTCGCGATATTTAAAGACCAGATAATAATGTGATTTTTGATCAACTTTTGGAATAAATGCTTTGGTCGGTCCTAAAATCCGTGTTTGTGGATGAAGTTTATCGTGGAAAAAACGTTTCATTTGTTCTAAGACATAACGTGCTTGAACTTCATCTGTTGCATAAATATGAACGACAGTTAAAAAACAATACGGTGGGTAATAACCTAATTTTCGTAACCGCATTTCCTCTTGGTAAAACTTTTGGAAATCATGTTGTTGCGCCGTTGTAATCGCATAATGTTCGGGATTATAGGTTTGAATAAACGTTTTTCCCGGTTTATGTCGTCCGGAACGTCCGGAAACTTGCATCAACAACTGAAAGGTCCGCTCACCGGCACGGAAATCCGGTAAGTTCAGTGATTGTTCAGCAGCAACAACGCCAACGACTGTTAAATGTTCAAAATCCAAGCCCTTAGCTACCATTTGCGTCCCAATCAAAATATCCGCTTCACGACGAGCAAAAGCATCAATGATTTGTTCATGACCACCTTTTTTACTTGTTGTATCACGATCCATGCGTAATGTTCGAGCCGTAGGAAAGCGTTTGTTCACGTATTCTTCCAGTTTTTGAATCCCACTCCCAAAGGCACGAATATACGCACTGCGACAATTTGGGCACTCATGCGGATGCGGTAATTGCAAGTCACAATAATGACAATGGAGTTGGTGTTGAAATTTATGGTACGTCATCGAAATATCACAATTCGGACACATTACCGTATAGCCACATTCCCGACATTTAACAAATTGGGCATACCCGCGACGGTTAAATAACAACAAAATTTGTTCATCCGCTGCTAAAGCTGTTTCAATTGCCGTTTCCAACGCTTTCGAAAGCATCGCTAAATTGCCTTGGCGAAATTCTTCACGTAAATCAATGACTTCAATTGGTGTAATTTGTTTTTCAACTGCCTTTTCGGTTAATTCGATTAAATCATAATGACCTTTTTGAGCGCGTGCATAGCTCTCTAAAGCCGGTGTTGCACTTGCAAGGACAACTTTCGCACTTTGCGCTTGTGCCCGATAAATTGCGACGTCTCGCGCATGATACATCGGTTGATTTTGTTGCTTATAGCTTGCATCATGTTCTTCATCTAACACAACTAACCCTAAATTTTTAACCGGGGCAAAAATTGCTGAACGTGTACCAATCACAATTGGGATATTCATTTCTTCAATTAAGCGCCACTGATCAAAGCGCTCACCTTCTGATAAATGACTATGAAGCACGGCGACATCGGTATGAAACCGCGCTTTAAACCGTTGGACAATTTGTGGTGTTAATGCAATTTCTGGTACAAGGACAATTGTACTTTTATTTTGGGCAAGCATCGTATCAATTAATGCCATAAAGACTTCTGTCTTCCCGCTCCCAGTGACACCATGCAATAATGACACATGACTCTCACTTGCTAAAATCGCCTCAACTGCTTGTTGCTGTTGTGAATTCAGCGGATGTTTCACAAATGGCAACACTTCGTAATGCTCGTAAGGATTTCGCCACTTCGTTTGTTCCTCAATCGTAAGCGCCCCTTTTTGGATTAAAGCTTGAATCGCACTATTACCAAACAGCTGATTTAATTCGGTCACACTAACCGGCAAGCGTTCACTCAGCAAATACTCGTAAGCTTCTCGCTGTTTTTTTGCTCCCTTTGCTAATTCCAACTCATGCACCTTCGTCACAACCCGCATTTTCAATTCCTTCACGCCTTGCTTTTTCCCGAGTTTTTTCGCATTTGGCAACATTGTCTGGAGTGCTTGATAAAAGTATGATTCCGTCGTTTGGGCTAGCCAAAAGGCCAAGCGAATTTGTTCATGATTTAACACTGGTTGCTCATCTAACACTTTTTCAATTGCTCGCACTTTTTTCGGATCCCAAGGTGTCGTCTCACTCATCCCGATAACAATGCCTTGACGTCGTTGGGGACCGACCCGAATCGCCACACGATAGCCAATTAAATTTTCTGGTCCATCATAGCGATAATCATAGGTTTGATCTTTTTCTTGAATTGGTAAATCAACAATGACTTGGACGTACATGTTCACACCTCGTTTTTTTATTTTAGTATAGCACTTTTCAGCCAAAGAAAAAAGCAGACCAGATGGTCTACTTTAAAAACTATACATTTTTTGGATTCGTATATTCAACTGTTTCTTCGAATAACTCTTCTAATGCTTTTCCAATTTGGTTTGGCGCTTTTGATTTGTATAATGTTAATCGCTCTGGGCGTTCTTGGAGTTGACGTGCACGCGTAGCAGCAACAACACATAATTCAAATTTTGATCCAACTTCGTCTAATAATACATCAATTGATGGGTATAACATAAGTATCCACGCCTTTCTTCTTAAAAATTAATTGGGTCTGACAATAAGTCCTCACGAATATTTGCCGCCACTCGTTTTACACTTAAGTGCTCGGCTTCAATAATCGCTAAAATTCGCTCAACAGCAGCATTGACTTCATCATTTGTCACAACATAGTCATACTCGCTCATTAGCATCATTTCTTTTACTGCCGTTTGAAGTCGTTTTAATACGACATCCGGCGCTTCTGTTCCACGACCATTTAAACGTGATTGTAATTCATTTAAACTCGGTGGTGCGATAAACACAAAGACTGCATCAGCCATTGCTTTTTTCACTTGAAATGCACCTTGAACTTCAATTTCTAACACGACATCAATTCCTGCCTCTAATTGTTGTTCAACATACGATTTCGGTGTTCCGTAATAATTACCGCAAAATTCAGCTGATTCAATAAAACCATCTTGCTCAATCATTGCTTCAAATTGTTCACGATCAGTGAAAAAATAATCAACACCGTCAACTTCACCTTCACGTGGTGCACGCGTCGTCATTGAAACAGAATAGGCTAAATTTACACCTTCACGTTCAAACAAACCGGCTCGCACCGTGCCTTTTCCAACACCAGATGGTCCAGAAACGACAAATAAAATCCCTCTTCGCTTCATACTCTACTTCCTTTGACTCGTCATTTTTAAGAACTTATATTTAATAATACGGTTTTTAGCGCGAAAAGACAAGCTGCTTAATCATTCTTTAACACCTTCACGGCAAAAAAAACATTATTCGCATAAAAACCCGCAAAATTCACGGTGATTCGTCGAAATACGCCTGATTTTTTTGCTAAAAACTGCTATAATGAAAAGCAAATGAATGGACAGAAAGGGGTTGCTTTTATGGCACTCGATGGAATTTTTTTACAAAAACTAATTGCTGAACTTGAGCCACTACTCGTTGGTGGTAAAATCAGTAAAATTCACCAACCATCACAGTCAGAAATTTTATTGACAATTCGAAGTCAACGCAAAAACTATAAATTATTATTTTCAACTCATCCCAATTTTGCTCGGTGTAATCTCACAGAACAAACATTTTATCAACCTGATGAACCACCAATGTTCTGCATGTTACTCCGACGCTATCTTGATGGTGGTGTAATTACCGGTATCGAACAACTTGGTCTCGATCGGGTTTTACGTCTTACAATCCGCCATCACGATGAACTTGGTGATGTCGCCTATAAAACGCTCGTCCTTGAGACAATGGGGCGTCATAGTAATCTTATCTTGCTTGATGACCAAGAAGTGATTATTGATGCGTTAAAACGGGTTGCTCCTAGTCAAAATCGTTATCGTACCTTGTTGCCACGTCAAGCGTATGTTGCTCCACCAGTAGATACCCGCTATGACTATCGTCATTTACCGGCAGATTTATTCGCCACCCAACATGATGAAGCTTTCATCGCGCAAAATTTACAAGGGTGTTCGCGCCGCTTTGCCCGCTATTTAAGCGAACAACTCGCAACTCGCTCTCAAGCTGAGGTTTTTAACGAACTGATCAATCACGCCCCAGTTCCAACTGCTTTACGTGGTGCTCAAGAAGATTTTTACTGGCTTGATATTTTCGATGGTGCTGGTAAAACCTATCCAAGCGTCAATGCCGTACTCGATGATTTCTTCCATGATAAAGATGAGCGTGATCGTATTAAACAACAAACACAAAACTTAGCACAATTTATCAACCAAGAACTTGATCGTAACCGCCGGAAACTAATCAAGCTGCAAACAACCCTCACTGATAGCGAACAAGCAATTCAATATCAACAAATGGGTGATCTATTGTTTGCGAACAGTTGGCTTGTCCAACCACACGCTGAATCAGTAAGTGTCGTTAATTATTTTGATGAAGCACAACCGTTGGTGACGATTCCACTTGATCCACGACTCAATGCCAACCAAAATGCCAAAAAATATTTCCAAAAATATACTAAAGCAAAAACAGCCCAAATTATTGTTCAACAGCAAGTCGAATTAACGCAAATTGAAATTCAATACTTTGAAACTTTAGCGGTTCAACTCGCGCAAGCAACAACTCAAGATGCCCAAGAAATTCGCTTTGAACTTGAACAAAATGGGTATGTCCGTGCGCGTGCCAAAAAACATCGCCGTCATATGCCAAAACC
Organism: Culicoidibacterales bacterium; assembly: GCA_051660865.1. Classification (GTDB taxonomy): domain Bacteria; phylum Bacillota_I; class Bacilli_A; order Culicoidibacterales; family ZOR0006; genus ZOR0006. Next base: position 18,389 of record JBOFQK010000334.1, read on the forward strand.
GACATTTGAACGCTATCTTTCAGCAACTGGCACTGAAATTTGGGTTGGAAAAAACAATCTCCAAAATGAGCATCTAACTTTTAAATCAGCTCGACGTACACACATTTGGATGCATGCCAAAGATATGCCTGGTAGCCATGTTGTGTTGTGTACCGATAATCCCGATGAAGCAACAATTCGAGCCGGAGCAATCCTTGCGGCTTATTATTCAAAAGGGAAAGAATCATCTAGTGTTCCTGTTGATTACTTACCAATTCGCCAATTAAAAAAACCAAATGGTGCGAAACCAGGCTTTGTAACATATGAACAACAAAAAACAATTTACATCGATCCTGAAGTCGATTTATTACCTGAACAAATCAAATAATATTAAGATTAATACCAAAGGAGATTTTTAAGATGATTGAACCATTCCGTTTAGAAAATGGCTTATTATATGTTCAAGAGTGGGAGCAACGCTTCCCTCAGTTTATTGCAGGCTTTACAACGCGTTTAGACGGTGTCTCACAGTCTAGGTTCACGGGGAATAATATTGCCTATCAAGTTGGTGATATTCCTGCGTACGTTCAAGCAAACCGCAAGAAAATGGGTGAAAAGCTCGGCTTTAACTGGGAATCATGGGTTGTCGCAGCTCAAGCCCACACAAATGTGGTCGCTGAAGTAACAACTGCTGATTGTGGGGCTGGTACCCATGATTTTGAATCAGGTATCCCCGCTACTGATGGACTCTATACTAAGGATAAAAACGTGCTGTTAACGGCCTTTTACGCCGACTGTGTCCCACTTTTATTTATCGCACCGACTCATAACCTCGTTGGGGTCGTTCACGCCGGTTGGCAAGGAACAGTCAAAGAAATCACACGGGTCTTCGTCCAAAATTGGCTTGATCTTGGTGTCAAACCTGCTGAAATTCACGTTGCAATTGGACCAGCAATTTCGAAAGCTAACTACCGTGTTGATCTCCCTGTTATTGAACAAGTTTTAGCAATGGAAACGGCAAATACAGAGCTTGCTTTTAGTGATTTAGGTACTGGTGAGTATAAACTCGACACACCATATTTGAACGAACTCCAATTACTCGATCTTGGTATCCCAAGTGAAAATATTTTAAGAACAAGCTACTGTACAGTTGCTGATATCGATCTGTTTTATTCATATCGTAAAGAAGGTTTAACTGGTCGAATGATGGCGTTTATCGCTCAAAAATAATTAGCATAACAAAAAAGACAGCTGTTGCATTTATTTGCAAGCTGTCTTTTTTTGGTTCGATTTACATTTATAAGGCTCTTCCTAATCGTTGTTGAACGCTAAAAGATTACTAGCCCAAGTGACTAGTACAAGCTTTATTTTCTTGGTTTGTAGTACCACCGTTAGCACTTAGTCATAACGTGTTTCGTGCGTCAGGACTTAGGCAAAACGGCTTCGAGCACTCTCTTCCAACGTGAATAGACGCTTAGCGTAATTTGATGTGCAGTTCTGCTAATTGTTTATCACTCACGTGTGATGGTGCATCCATCATTAAATCACGTGCTGATGCTGTTTTCGGGAACGCAATCACATCACGGATTGAATCTGAGTTTGTTAATAACATCACAATTCGATCTAATCCTAAGGCAATTCCACCGTGTTCTGGTGCTCCATACTCATAAGCATCAGTTAAGAATCCGAATTCTGTTTCCATTTGCTCATCGCTGAAGCCAAGGGCACGGAACATATCACGTTGGATTTCTGGATCGTTGATTCGAATTGATCCCCCCCCAATTTCAAATCCATTTAAGACAACATCGTACGCTTGGGCATAGCAACTTCCAGGATCAGTTGCTAACATGCTAATATCACATGCTTTCGGCATTGTGAACGGGTGATGAGCAGCAATATGACGGTTATTATCTGCATCATATTCGAATAATGGCCAGTCAATAACCCATAAGAAGTTATATGTATCGGCTGGAATTAAGTCTAATTCTTTCGCTAAACGTAAGCGTAATGCACCAAGACTATCGGCTACAACATTCGCTTGATCCGCAACAAATAAAATTAAATCATCATTGCTTGCATCTACAGTTGTTAATAACTGCGCTGCTTGCTCTGGTGTAAAGAATTTTGCAATTGGTCCTGCTAAGGCATCGTCAGCAACTTTTAACCAAGCTAAACCTTTCGCACCATAAATACCAACAAATTCAGTTAATTTATCAATATCTTTACGCGAATATTTACTTGCTGCTCCTTTAGCAACAATTGCTTTTACTTGCGCTGCTTGCGTGAAGACTTTGAAATCAATCGTTTTAGCAAATGCTGTTAAATCAACTAGTTTCATCTCAAAACGCGTATCTGGTTTATCACTTCCGTATTCACCCATTGCTGTTTCATACGTCATGACTGGGAATGGCTTCGCAATTTCAACCCCTTTGACATCTTTCATCATCTTAATTAACATATCTTCCATGATTGAACGAATTTCTTCTTCGCTCATAAAGCTCATTTCCATATCAATTTGCGTGAATTCTGGCTGACGGTCAGCACGTAAATCTTCATCACGATAGCAACGTGCAATTTGGTAATAACGGTCAAAGCCTGAAATCATCAATAATTGTTTGAAGATTTGTGGTGATTGTGGTAAAGCATAAAATTGCTCAGGATTCACACGACTTGGTACAAGATAATCGCGAGCCCCTTCAGGTGTTGATTTTGTTAATGTTGGTGTTTCAATGTCAATAAAATCAGCATCATTTAAGAAATTACGCACTGATTGCACAACTTTATGACGCGTAATCAACTTTTGTTGCATCATTGGACGGCGTAAATCAAGGTAACGATATTTTAAACGTGTATCTTCTAATGCATCTGTCTCATCAGCAATAATTAATGGTGTTGTTTTGGCTTTACTAATGACTTGTAACGTTTCAACCACAACTTCAATTTCACCAGTGGCAATATTGTTATTTTTTGACTCACGTTCAATTACTTGACCCGTTACACTTAACACGTATTCACTACGAATAGCTTTCGCTACTTCATATTGTGGGTGTTCCGGACGAATCACGACTTGCGTTACCCCAAAACGGTCACGTAAATCAATGAAAATTAACCCTCCTAGGTTACGTTCTTTCGCAACCCAACCTTTTAATGTTACTGTTGTACCAACTTCTGTTAGACGTAATTGACTACAATTATGTGTTCGACTCATGATTTTTTCCTCACTTTAAATTAAATTAGTAATAGGGTGCTGTTCAAAATAATTGACAGCATATGGGCAAATTGGATGTAAATAAAGCTGTTGTGTTTTCGTATATTCAAGCGCTGCGAGCGTTAGCTTTTCCGCCGTTCCTTGACCACGATAAAGCGGTTGTACGAAAATTGAGTGGATACTGAGCGTTTGACCTTCAATTGAATATGATAATGAACCAATTCCAGTTTCATCATCATAGGCTTTAAACATTGTTTCATCATGGGTAATTGTCACCATAATCATCATTCCTTTCGTTTGCGTCGTTGAGTCGTTCACTTGCGACAAGTGTAGCATGCAAAGTTGATAAAATCAACTAGCAGTCAAAAGAAAAACGCGAGCATTCGTCTAGGGACGAAATGCTCGCGGTACCACCCTAATTCGAAAATCATTACTGACTTTCCTCAACTCCTTAACGCGGAAAAACGGTCAAAACTGACAGCCTCAAAAGTGTCTTCAATGCCTTTTTGCCAAGTGTTTGCACCAACCACACTCTCTCTGCACACAAATAAGCGATTTACTCTTCTCTCATCAACAGCTTTTTTATTCAATTGCTTGTATACCAAATTATACGGAAAATGATCCAAAAAATCAAGCCTGTTTCCTTTAAACACTTCTAGATTTTACCCAAAAGCAAGGAAAAAGCCAAATTCTTTCGAATTTGGCTTTTCCACTATTTTAAATGCGTTTCAACTTGGGCACGAGTTGGCATTGCTGCCATTGCACCGTAGTTTGTACATGTTAATGCCCCAACAATATTCGCAAATTGAATAATTGTTTGCCATTGTTCAAAAGTCATCGCTTTTGGATTGGCGAATTGACTCAATTGTGCTAAAACTCCACCAACAAAAGCATCACCTGCTCCAGTTGAATCAACTTGCGTAATTGCAATTGAACCAATTGTTGTTTGTTGACCATTCATACTCAACAATGTTCCAGCTTTTCCAAGGGTAACTGTCACTACTTTTGTACCTAAAGCATGTAATTGCTCTACTGCTTGTGCCAGTTCCGTCGTTCCTGTTAATAACATTGCTTCTTCATCACTCACTTTGACAAAATCAGCCATCGCTAAAAATGTTTGTGAATCTTGGATAAATTGGGCTTCAAGCTCAGGAGTATTAATTAACGCATCACGGTAGTTCGGATCAAAACTAATAAATTGGTGATTTGAAGTCGCAACATTTGCTACCTCAAAATACGTTTCCCGTAAGTTTCCTGGTAAAAAGGCTGTTGCCGAACCAAAGTGAATAATTCCATCAGTTGCAATTGTTGCTAATTGCTCAGCAGTTAATGTATATTCACCATCACCACCACGATTAAATTGGAAACTCCGCTCACCATTCGCATCAATTGAGACAAAGGCTAACGTTGTTTGACCAGCTTGTGTTAATAACTCAGTTTGAATTGCTTCTGCTTTTAAGACTGCATGTAAATAGTCACCAAAGGCATCATTTCCAACTTGTCCAAGAAAGGCGGCAGTTCCACCAAGCTTTGTAATTGCTGCGGCAACATTCGCTGGTGCCCCTCCAGCTTTTTTCTCAAAGCTTGTCGCTTCTGCTAACGAAACACCTTTATCTTTACAAATAAAATCAATTAATAATTCCCCGATACAATAAACTGTTTTCATTATTTACTCTCCGCTTCTTCTTGTGTGATTGTCATTGCTCCAAGTTCCCAGTACTGTAATTTCACTGGCTGTGGTGTCGTAATTTCTAATGCTGTCACTGGTTGCTTATGGAATGTCCGTGCGCTAAAGACTTGGCTTCCATCTTGAAGGAAAATTTCAACACTTGACGTATCTTTGAAAATTGTCATCGCTAACTTTTCTGTTGAATTTAAACGACATTGGCGAATACCTGGTAAGTAAGCGCCACTGCGCGTAAAGGTCACAATCCCTTGCTCTAAATCACAGCTAAACGTGTGTTCATCATCAAATTTAATTGTGACAACTCCGCTTGTTGGCATCGTTTCCCAATCAAGTTGCAACTCATAACTTGATGCTACTGGCACCTGTTGCGCTTGTGTAGCCATAAGTGTTGTTTCCTGTTTAGTTAAACGTAATTGTGCTAATTCTTTGAGTGGTTGTTGGTATAACACCCCATCACGCACGTGCAATTGACGTGGAATTGTCAAAGCATGGACCCAGCCATGGGCACAAGTTGGTTGCGTTTCTTCTTCTGGTAGACCCATCCACGCTAACATAATTGTTCGTCCTTGCTCATCGCTAAATGTTTGTGGCGCATAAAATTCAAACCCACGATCAAGCTCAACAAATGTATTATGGGTAAAAGTTGTCGTTGCTAAATCAAAGTCACCGATTAAATAGCCTGCTTGATAAATGTTCGCATATTCCATGCCTTGTTGATCAATCCCTTGCGGTGAGAAGATAAACACATCTTGGCCATCAACTTGTAATAAGTCAGGGCATTCCCACATGAAACCAAACTCACGCGTATATTGCGTTTGTAATTCACCATGGAATTGCCACTGCATCGCATCTTCACTGACAAATAACAACGCCGTTCCTTGTTCTGCTTCAGTTTGTGCACCAAAAATGGCAACCCATTTTTGTGTTTTTTGATCAAACCAAATTTTCGGATCACGGAAATGACGCGTATATCCTGCTGGAATTTCGCAGTCATCAATCGCGACACCTAATTTTTCAACACTTTGATCCGGTAACACTTTGGCTAAACATTGATACGATTGGCGATTGTTTGCTTCATCTTTAACATTTCCGGTGTAAAAGAGATGAACTTGATCATCTTTCACAAAAGCACTTCCTGAATAACAACCATTTTTGTCATACCAATCAGTTGGTAAAAGTGCCACTGGTTGTTGCTTAAACTCAACAAAATTTGTCGTTGTTAAATGATTCCACGTTTTATTTTTGTGTTCACAACTCCATGGATTCCATTGATAAAACACATGATAGATACCTTGATGTTGAACTAAGCCATTTGGATCATTAAGTAGTCCAACTGGTGGTTGAATATGAAATTTTAAACGATTTGGTTCGGTAATGACCGTCCGACTCAGTGCCGTTGCGGTTTCGAATGCTACAGTCATTTCATTGCTCCTTTAAAGTTACTTATTTTTATTCTTCTGGATTTTGTCCGCGTTTTTCTTGGACTTTGTAGAAGACAATTGATAAAATCATTGCGACTCCAACAGCTAACGCTAAACCAATTAAATAATTACCAAGTGCTCCGACTTGAACTAACGGAATTCCAGGAATTCCTGTTGCACCAACACCGACCATCATCGTTTTTGTCCAAGTAATCCAAGCTCCACCGACAGCTCCACCAATTGCGGCTGCCAAGAATGGGTAACGAAGTTTTAAGTTAATTCCGAATAATGCTGGTTCAGTAATTCCTAAAATTGCTGAAAATGCACTCGGTAATGCTAATGATTTCATTTTAGTATTTTTTAAGACGAAGAACATTCCTAAAGCCGCTCCACCTTGAGCAACATTCGCCATTGACCAAATCGGTAATAAGAAGTTTGCTTGAATTGATGGGTCCGCTAATAATTGTGCTTCAAAACCGTGGAATGAATGATGCATTCCCGTTAAGACGATTGATGAATATGATCCACCAAGAACTGCACCACCAATGGCACCAAATGTGTTATACATCCAAACAAGTCCCATCGCAACGGCATCACCAACACCACGTGTCACTGGCCCAATCACGAAGAAAATAATAAATCCAGTCAATAACACTGTTAAGAATGGTGTTACTAATAAATCGATGACATTCGGTACATATTTATGTAGCGTAATTTCAATTTTTGACATGATCCATGCTGAAACTAAAATTGGTAAAACTGTTCCTTGATACCCAATTAATTCTAATTGGACTCCAAAGACATCAATCACATTAGCAATTTGATCTGGTTTTCCATAATTCCAGGCGTTTAATAAATCAGGGTGAACCATGATCATTCCGACTACTGCACCTAAGATTGGATTTCCACCAAAGCGTTTCGCAGCAGTAAATCCTAATAAAACTGGTAAGAAGACGAAGGCTGAGTTAGCGAAAATATTTACTAACGAAGCTAATCCGGCAAAATCTGGGAACATTTCAATGAGCGCTAACGTGTCATTGAACAACCCTGGTTGTGTTAATAAGTTATTGAGTCCCATTAAAAGCCCCGCTGCTACTAGTGCTGGGATGATTGGCACGAAAATATCAGAAATCATTTTAAAGAATTTTTGGAACGGTGATAAGTTTTGTTCACTTGCCGCCTTGACATCACTTGTTGATGCGTGTTCAATTCCTGTTAGTTTGACAAATTGTTCATGAACCTTATTGACAATCCCTGGGCCAAAAATAATTTGGTATTGTCCCGCTGATTCAAATGCACCCTTTACTTGTTCAAGATCATTTAACGCTTGTTCATCAACAAGTTTGCTATCCTTTAGCGCGAGACGTAAGCGTGTTGCACAGTGTGCTGCTGAGATAATATTGTCTTTGCCACCGAGTGCTTTTAAAGTTTGTTCTGCTATTGCTTGATAATTCATCTTTTGCTACCTCCATAGTAGTATAATTCGTTTAAGGGAACGTTCCCATAAGGAAAGAAAATTTATTACTCGCAACTCGCACGAGCAATAAAATACGTTGGTAAAATTGTTTGTTGTGCTTGAGCAGGGGTGAAAATCCGCTTGACTGCAATCGCACCTGCCTCAACATATGGGTAATGGACACTGGCTAACTTTGGTTGAACCATCACTGCAAATGGCGAATCACCAAAAGCGGCAACGGCAATTTCTTGACCAATTTGAATGTTTTGTTCACGTAAATACTCAATTACTCCAACCGCAATTGTATCGGTTGCTGCAATAATACCACGAATTTGCGGCTGTCGCTTGAGCAGACGCTTAGTCGCTTCGTATCCACCATGCGATGTAAAATCACCTAATTCCAGTGTTAGTTCTTTATTAGGAATTTTAGCCGCTGCTTGGACACCAGCTAAACGCTCAATCCCAATTGCATAATCATCAGTTGAAACCCCGATATATCCAAGGTGATCATGACGTTCGAACAAGGCAGTTGCTACTTGTTTCGCACCATCAAATTCATCAAAAGCAACACTTTGTGTAAAATCTGCCTTTTGTGCTAAAATCACGATTGGCACCGGACTTTTCCGAATAATTTCTTCATGCGCTTGCGTAATTTGCCGAGCCATGAAAATAATTCCTTGTACGCCTTGTTGGGAAAAATACTGTAAATAATACAATTCTTTTTCTTGTTCTAAGTTCGTAATCCCTAAAATAATATTCGTATTCGTTTCAGCTAATTCAAGATTAATCCCTTTCACCATCTGGGCTACTGCTTGCGATTCAATTCTTGGAATAATGACGGCAATTGTATCTTGCCGCTGGGTTTTTAACGTTTTGGCAGCTTCATTCACCATGAAACCAGTTGCTTGCACAACAGTTAACACTTTTTCCCGTGATTGTTCACTGACATAACCGGTATTATTCAGTACTCGCGAAACCGTGCTTTTAGAAACACCTGCTAATTTCGCAATTTCAACAATTGATTTCGGGGGTTGGTTTATCATTTGGCCACCTTCTTTTCTTGTGGGAACGTTCTCATAGATATCGTATCAGTTTTTTTGCTCAGTGACAAGCATTTTTGACAAAAAAAATCCCAGAGTTGTAAAAAAGCAACTCTGGGCTCAGTTCTTATTTATTTGCTTCTACTAAATATGTCACTAATTCAGTGACACTTACCGTTTTTTGTGTTGCTGCTTGGAGATTTTTCACTTGGCAAATACCTTGTGCTAATTCTTCTTCACCTAAAATGACTGCAAATTTAGCGGCAGCACGATTCGCTGCTTTAAACATCGCCTTCATCCCACGCCCTTGATAATCAGTTTCAACACTTACACCATTTTGACGTAACTGATGAATCAAACGCGCGCTAGCAATTCGTGCTTCTTGTCCAAGCCCCATAAAGTAAACATCGACTTGCTCAGTAAATGGCAAAGCAATTTCCTGTTGTTCTAATGCTAAAACAAGTCGTTCAATTCCTAAACCAAAACCAATTCCTGGTGTTGCTGGTCCACCAAGTTGTTCAACAAGACCATTGTAACGTCCACCACCACATAAAGTCGTTTGGGCACCAAAACTTGGATCATCAAGTACAATTTCAAACGCTGTATGGTTGTAGTAATCTAATCCGCGAACTAAGTTTGCATCAACTGTATACGGAATTTCCATTGCCGTTAACGCCGCTAAAACTGCTTGGAAATAATTTTTTGATTCCGTATTTAAATAATTTAAAATTTGTGGTGCTGATTGCATACTTTCATGTTTCGCATCAACTTTACAATCAAGAATACGTAATGGATTTTTTTCTAAACGCGTCTGGCAATCTTGACATAATTCGCCCATGACTGGTGTAAAGTGTTCAACGAGTGCTTGACGGTGTGCCATCCGACTTTCAAGGTCACCAAGAGAGTTAATGACTAATTTAATATTTTTTAAACCGACATTGGCGTAAATTTCCATCGCTAAAGCGACAACTTCCGCATCAATTAGTGGATCAAAACTCCCTAATGCTTCAATCCCAAATTGATTAAACTGACGTAAGCGACCTTTTTGGGCGCGCTCATACCGGAACATTGGTCCTAAATAGTAAAGCTTTTGAATATCCGTTTCACCATATAATTTATTTTCAACATAAGCACGGACAGTACTCGCTGTTCCTTCCGGGCGTAACGCAATATGGCGATTCCCTTTATCAAAGAAATCATACATTTCTTTACTCACAATATCGGTTGTATCACCAACACCACGCTTAAATAATTCAATATGTTCGAACATCGGCGTGCGAATTTCTTGATAATTAAAGCGCGTACACGCATCGCGTAATTGTTGTTCAATATATTGCCAAACAGCAATTTGTTTTGGTAAGACATCTTGCGTCCCACGTGGTTTTTGAATCATGTTAGCCATAAGTAAGTACTCCTTTAGTTATTTTTCTTGCTTATTATAGCATAAAAACCAAAAAATGAACACGTACACCGGTCCATTTTCAAGGTTGTTTGATGCTAAGGAAAGTGACTTTAAATAATGAGTAATTAGTATCGTGTTTTATTCGCAAATTTAACGAGCATCAACATGACTGGTACTTCGATTGTTAACACTATTTATGATACTCGTTTCATTTTTATTTTTGGTCTTGTTGGTGGCGCATGCGCATGAAGAAGACGACGCCTCCAGTTACCACGACAGCGACCGTACTAAAAACAGGGACAATGATATTCCAATCAAGTGCTTGACGCACTCGTTCGCCGGTTATCGTTTGCGCTTGGACGAATTTAACTGGTTCTGCAGCCTCAAATAAAATACTCTCAGCATCTTGGACTAATGTTTGTTTCGTTAGTTGCTCAAGGACTAAACCAGTTTGTTCAATCGTATGACTCCCAATTACCATCATCGGCATTGCCTTTAGAAATTGAATTTGGCTAAGCATTGTCGCAATTTGTACAAACTCCGCTTGCCCAATCACCTTGCCATTCTCATCAAGGGGAAAGTGCGTTTGCTGACTTAACTTTTGCATTCCTTCACTCAGGGGCGAATCAATCACGACACCATCAGTTAAGTATTCGGTAACTTCAGTTTGAACAAAAAGATAATCAATCCCGCGTGAAACTCGGGTCAGCGCCGTCATCAAGTCAACAAATTGTTGACTTGAAATCACTTCAGGATTGAGTTGGACTTCACCAAATGTTTCGCCGATTTCATTTTGTAAAATCCCAGGGCTTGAGGCAATGTTAAATTGCTCTCGGAGTTGACTTTCGTATTGATAAAAACTCGCACTCGCATCAATTTCCGCCCAGAGGTCATCTTGGATCAAAGTTGCACATGAAGGGTTTAACCGCTCTAAATGAAAGCGTAGTTGTACATTCCAAGCCCCCTGTTGTGCAAGTGAGTGTGATAACTCAATGTTTATTTCTTGCAAATCTTCACTTGAAATTAGTGGTACTGTTCGAACAACACTCCCGTTAACGCTTAATTCAACGAATGATTGTTGACGATCAAGTTGTTCGCTCGCACGGTAAGCGAATGTAAATTCAGCGGTACTTACTTCTTGCCGTAATGGTGTGGAAATAAAGAAATTAATCAGTTGATCACCTTGACCACTCACACGTGCATTTGCAAATCCTTGTTCACTCAATATTGCGGTTTGATTTAGCTGAAGATTTTCACGTGGTTCAACTGACTGTAAAGCATAACGCGACCCTGAAATCTGCTTATAAAGATCACTAAATTCCAACGTATCAATCAGTGTTCGTAACTGTTCTTCAGTTTCAGTCACCAATGCTAAATGCCATTGATTTTCAATCAAAACATACATAATGCCACCTGTTTCAGCTAGTGTCTTATCCTGCTCTACTTGACTTATACCATTGGAAGCCATTTGCTCGATTTGGGCTCGCGTTCCAATTAAAATATAATTTGTCTTTATATCCATCTCACTCCTTGATACTACCTCAATATTCGCTACTTGTCCCGCTTTTTGTTGGGCTTGACTCACAACTGCCGTTAGATTAGCAAGTTGCTCGTAGTTAAAAGCTGTCATTGTGTCAGGAGTTGCAAAATGGAATGTTTGTTGTTCATCTTGCATTTGGCTAAACCATTGGGAAATTTGTGGTTGTGATTCTTGAGTAAATGTGAGTTGTGAACCTGCTTGTGCTACTAACCAATTAACCTCGTCAGTCAATTCACACATGAGCTCCGTCGATTTCAAAACCCCTTCAATAACCAATGTATTGGTCGTTTGTGCATACTTCGCAGGAATTTTCAAATCAATCACTGTTTCACCACTCGTATTCACTTGTTGTGATAGTAAGACTTGATTATTAAAACGTACCGTCACAAACGCACGATCGGTTAAAATTGTGGGACTCGCTATAAGTTTTAATTGCAGATGAAAATCACTGACGCTAGTTGGTTCAGCCAAGTTAAAAACTTGAACAACTGGTGTATTCCCATAAATTGTTTCACCTTCAAAATTATAAGTTACAGCTTGTTTCAATAACGGTGTCGTCACAGCTTGAGCTTGAGCATGAGTTGGTAAAATCAGACTAAAAACAAATATTGTCAGGCAAACTACCAATTGTAAATTCATTTTTTTGTTCATTTGGTTTTCCTTTCTTAAAAACGTTTTGTTTTTTCCCATTTAAATTCTCGCTTGAAAATTTTATCCCCGATAAACGAACTCAATGCTTGGATTGAAATTACTAGAAACAATTGTGAATACGTAATGTAACTAATCAATGATAATAAAAAGTTCTCTAACGTACTTTGTCCCTTATCAAAGGCAAGTGCTAAATTAATTTGTAAAGCATAAATTAAAGCTAAACATAGCCAAGCAAACGTAAAATTCAAATAAATTCGTAAGTTAAAAACACTCAATATCATTGGGAAAAATGGCGATAATATGAGTGCTACGACCCCAAAAACAAACAAGACATCGGAAACAATTACGGCTAATAAAAACCAAAAATACGTTGCTGAATAAAAAAACAACTCCAACTTCACTCGCCAAGAATATGCGGGTGAAAAAAAATGAGAAAAATTTTTGACAACAACATAAAAATTCCCTTTCGCCCAGCGTTTCCGTTGCTTCATATACGTCGCTAAATCTTCTGGTTCTTGTTGGTAAGCTTCCGAACGTGTTTCTAGTGCAATCTTTTTTCCGGCTTGTAAAATTGAAAACCCTAAATCAGTGTCTTCTGTTAAAGCGGCCGTATCCCAACCGCCAATTGAAACTAAGAAATCTCGTTCAACAATAAAGTTAGTTCCAGGGATTTGACCAATTTGAAATAAAAACCACCGGCCAGTATGCAAAATACGTTGGCTGACAACTAACTCTAAATTAATACATTTCGTCAAAAAATTCCGACTACGGTTCCGCGCTTTATTTCGTCCATATACCGCGATATAGTCATCACTTTCTAAATATTTTAAAATGAGTAATAACAATGCATTTTTTTCTGGAGCGGCATCAGCATCATAAATTGCGATCAGATCGGTATCGACTTGTTGTAAAGCTAAATTTAAGGCATGTGATTTCCCTTTCCCCCCATTTTCCGGTGTCGTCGTCAATACGTTAAATGGTCGTTGCGAAAATTCACTTTGCACCATTGCTAACTGTTCACCCGTGTCATCTTGTGAATTATCATTAATGACCAATAAGTGCAGCTTTGCTTCCGGATAATTCAAATGCATAATGCGCCGAACAGTTGTAGCAATGACAAGCCCCTCATTATGCGCTGGAACTAAAATTGTCACTGTTGGCAATGTTGATTGGTTTGTCGGTAAGTTAACTTCCATTTTCGTTTCTAGGTAATAACTCGCAATTGCACCAATCATTAAGACGAGTGTTATTATCACCGAAAACCACATTGAAAACATAATAAACAAGTACGTATATTCAATCAAAAGACGTAAAATAATAGTCATGATTATCTCCTAACTTGAAATTTTTTGGCAGTGGTAATTCGTGACAGAACAACGATAACAGTAAAAATTAAAATAAAAAAACTAAAAAACAATATAATCCAAAAGCCAATTTGTTCTAAAGTTTCATATGGTCCAACTGGTTGGAAATAGCGAAAAGTAGTTTGATTCGTAATTGATTCAATCGTATTTTGTGTGACAAATAATTCGATTGTACTAAGACAAAATTCATCCGGTTGGATGATAAAAGTAATTTCATCATTCTGATTTAGTTTTGCAACGACACGCGTCATTTCTCCAGGGTCAGCAGTGATAAAGACAAACGGATTATTTGTATTTCGGCTGGGAATGACTAGCTCTTCATCAAAATCGATTAACTTTGCATACGTAAATGCACTAATTTTCGGCTTTTTGGCTAACAATTCTTCACTCGTCATCCAAGTCGAAGCAAGAGCAAGCTCAATTTGTTGAGCTTGGACAAATTGACGAATTTCAAATAATAACATCGGGCTATATTTCGCCTCAAAACTTAATACTACAAATGGCTTCATTCCCTCATCATTTAGCAACTCGATTTGCTCACGGAAAATCCGTGAACTCATTGGTTCACGGAGGTCGTAAAGTAAAGTTTGTTCCATTGTTGTGGCGTGTGCTACCATTGGAACTGATACTAGCAGTGCAAAAACAAAGCTTTTAATACTCTGCTTCAATATCAATTTCGGTTTGACGTTGCAACTGCACGGCGAGAACTTCCCAATTTTGGAAATCATCGAACATCTGCGCTTCATAGCTAATCACTCCACTTCTAATCGTCGGAATAAATAATTTACGATTACGATCAAATAATTCAATTTCAGTAATTTTTGCTTTAATTCGTTTATCAATGATATTAAATTCACTTTTTGGTGTTAAGGGTAAAAGTAAGATGAAAACACCTTCTTGTACACTAAATTTATAATCTTCAACCCGAATTTGTGATTGTAAAATCATTGAAATTCGACTTAACAATTCAGCATACTCATGTTTACCGAGTAAATTTTTGGTTGTTTGGATAAAATCTAGTCTTATCATTGCAATCGTAAAAGTGTACTGTTCATACCGCTTAGCTAAATGACTTTGCTTCACTAGTAAATCAACGAGCGCTTGTTCGGTTGAAAGTTTCGTAATCGGATCAATGACTTGGGCGCTTTGTTCAGCAGTTTGTAAATTTTTTAATTTTTTGTATTCACGTTGGTATGAAAGGTTGGCAAAACTGGCAATAATTGTAAGGATTGCCGTTATTCCTATCGTTAAGTACATAAATGTTGAAACAATAAATGGTTGTAATACCGCTAAAATTGCGGCACTGACGACGACACTCACAACGTAAATCAAACTTGGGACGATACCAAAGAAAAAGCCAATAAAACTGCCAATGGGTATGAGTAAACTGAGGAAAAACATAATCATCGTAAATTCTTGAAATTGGTAAGTAAACACATATAAAATAAGTTGAAAAATAAGGAACATTGTTAAAAACAACGCAATACTTGCTGGGAACTCTGGTAGTTGTTTCTGTTTTGGCATGATTATTTTTTCTCCTTTGGATTAATGGTCGCGATCAATGTTTGGAGTTGATCATAGGCAACAACTGTCTGTGTTGTTATTTCTCCGAGTGCACCATAAAGCGGTGAAGTTTGATCTTGAATTTGATATTGCCAAATTTTAGCCATTGCTTGCTCATACAGCCACTCGTCTTCAATCAACTGTGCAACTTGGGCGACTAATGCATAAACGGCACTTGATTGTTCGTTTTTAGCAATTTCACCAGTAGCCGTATAGGTACTGAAAATTCCAACTTCAATTTGCGTTCGTAGCCATGCAAGTGTTGGTGCTTCTACTTCACCCACTTCAGCTAAGTGTTTGACCACTAACATTGCCTCAATCATATTAATTTCACTTTCTTCTTCAATCAAAAAACCTTTAAGATAGAAGCGTTGATAATAAAATGGAAACTCATCACTAATATAGCACGACTGCATCAACGCTTTCCCTTGTCGAACAATTTCATCCATGGCAATTTTATCTTCAAGATCAAGTTCAGTTTTGATAGCTGCCAACGCTTGAAAGTCGAGATAACTAATCAGTAACGTTTCTGTTTTGACTCCTGAATCGCTGTTATAACCATCAACTAAAAATTGATTTTGAGTTGCTATCTCAAAAAAATTTTCGGCATAGGTTTCAATGATCGGGGTTAATTGGCTTTCAAGCTCTGGCCATTTAGTTTTGGCTAATACTATTTGTTCAATAATTTGCAAATCATCAATCGTGGCGGTAAATGTTGGTCGTTCACTGCGGTCTGCTGAAATTCGCCAAGCAAAGTTACCAGTTGGTAATTTCAACTCTCTTAAAATAAACGCTAACGTTTGCAAAAATAATGGTCGATCTTCCGCGCGAATCGCATATTCAAGTAATAATCCTTGCGACTCAGATAACGTAGCATGACCAATCGTGAGTTCTGCTTGCTCAGAGTACGGATAATCGAGGTATGTTGTTTTTATCCCCCCATCAGTTTCAATCATTGTTTCACGAAAAAACTGAACTAAATTGAGCCTCGCAGTTTCATTGATAGTTGGCGCAAATCGGGTTTGATTTCGCGAAATTATTATTCCGATACCAATCGTCGTTATAACTAATATTAAAATCACCAATTTTTTACGCATAACTCCCACCTTTCGAAAAACACCTCATTAGATTTGACCAGTTTATATGAGTTCCGCTGAATCTAAACAAATTGTGACTGGTCCATCATTGAGCAAGCTCACTTTCATATCAGCTCCAAACACACCAGTTTCAACTCGAATCCCAGCCATGCGTAATTGTTCATTAAAAGCTTCATATAATGGAATTGCTTGTTCCGGTCGTGCTGCTTGTGTAAACGATGGTCGATTGCCTTTACGACAATCAGCATACAACGTAAATTGGGAAATTGATAAAATTTGCCCACCAACACTTTCAAGATTTAAATTCATCTTGCCATCACCGTCATCAAAGACACGTAATCCGACAATTTTACGGACAATTTTTTGAACAACTTCAAGTGTATCATCGCTACTAAACCCGACTAAAATCACAAATCCATGAGAAATAGCTCCCGTAATTTCATTTTCAACTTTCACCTCAGCAGCTTTGCTACGCTGAATCACAACTTTCATTTCTTTTTTCCTCCAAAAACGAAATGAAATCACACACACTGAACATGTTTTGTGATTTCATTTTTTTTATTTATTAACTCGCTCAATCGTATAAACACCTGAGACTTTTTGAATACTTAATTTAATTTTTTCTAATTGTTCAGTACTAGTTGCAGTTACCGTTAAGCGGGTTGAAACCGTACTATCGTGATTAACAGTTGAAGTGATATCAACAATATCTGTTTTCGCAGCATACAATGAATTAATAATCTCACTTAATAATCCCGGACGGTCAAACGAAATCACTTTTAAATATACGGGATGTTTCGTTTCATTAATATTTTCCGCCCAACCAACGTTGATGAAACGTTCACCCATTTGTTTGACACTTGGACAATCTGTGCGATGGACGATAATTCCTTTCCCTTTACTAATGTAACCAACAATTGGATCATTTGGTATCGGTGCACAACATTTTGCAATTTGGATCAAGATATTATCAATATCATTCCCAATCGTAATCACGTTTTTCGGCGCTTTCACTGGTTGTGCTAATTCGGTTTTAACGACCTCATTACTATCATCAATAATTGTCTCACGGCTATCTTTTGGATGACCAAACATTTTATTGATAAAGACACGCGCTGATAAACTCCCACTACCAATCGCGATAAATGCTTCTTCTAATGATTTTTGGCCATATCGGTCGAGCGTTGCTTGGAGTTCAGGTGAATTGGTGAAATCCGCCCACTCTAAACTTCGCGATTCTAATTCACGTTCAATAAATTCTCGCCCATGCAAAATATTTTCATCACGGCGAATATGTTTGAAATATTGGCGAATTTTCGATTTTGCATGGCCAGTTTTAACAATTCGTAGCCATGACTCTGATGGTTTTGCCGATGAAGATGTTAAGACTTCAACAACATCGCCAGTTTTTAATTCGTATGAAATTGGGACGATGCGGTTATTGACCTTAAAACCAATCGATTTATTTCCAACCTGCGAATGAATTCGGTAAGCAAAATCAAGCGGTGTCGCACCACTTGTTAAACTATAGACATCACCTTTTGGGGTGAAGACATACACATTTGCCGATAAGACGTCAGCTTTAATTGCTTCAATGAAATCAACTTCATTCGTTGTATCATCAGCATCTTCAATAATTGCTTTAATTTCTTTGAAAATTTTAACTTCTTGTTCCATTTGCCGTTGCTCTTGTTCAGAAGTCATAATATTATTCTCTTTATATGCCCAATGCGCAGCAATCCCATATTCGGCAATTCGATCCATTTCATGCGTCCGAATTTGCACTTCAAAAATCGTGCCATGGTCACCTAAAATTGTCGTATGTAACGATTGATACATATTCGGTTTCGGCATCGCAATATAGTCTTTAATCCGATTCGGAATTGGTCGATACTCATTATGAATAAAACCAAGAATCGCATAACAATCGCGCACGGTATTCGTTAAAATTCGCACCGCGAGTAAATCAAAAATTTCATTGAAATCGCGCCCTTTTTCAACAACTTTTTTGTAAATACTATACATGTTTTTGATGCGCCCTTGCATTTCAAATTCAATTTCTTGTTCATCCATAATGACTGAAATGCGTTTCATCATCGCATCTAACGCATGAAGCCGCTCTTCTTGACGCTTATTGACTAATGCCGCCATTTCATAATAATGATCACGATGTAAAATTTTGAAAGAAATATCCTCTAATTCTGACTTAATCTTATAAATCCCTAAACGATGCGCGATTGGCACTAAAATATCCATTGTCTCTTGCGCAATGCGTTTTTGCTTCAGTTCTGGTAAATTACCTATCGTACGCATGTTATGTAAACGATCGGCAAGTTTGATAATGATCACGCGAACATCTTCAACCATTGAAATAATCAATTTTTGGTAATTAGCTGATGTCGCATCGCTTGCACGATATTCTAATTTATCTAACTTTGTCACACCGCTCACTAACTTAGCAACTTGTGGTCCGAATTCTTTCGCGATTTCTTCTAAGGTAATCGGTGTATCTTCAACAACATCGTGTAAAAACCCCGCTGCAATTGTGGCTGGTCCAACATTTAACGATGTTAAAATGTACGCAACACTCACCGGATGAATAATATATGGTTCTCCTGATTTCCGATATTGATTTTCATGGGCTTTCACTGCCCATTGATGTGCCCGTTCAATTAAATCAAGATCCTCTGGTTTTGTAATATACTTTTTGACATTATCCATAACTTCTTGATAGGAATATGTTTCACGTTTTCGTTCCGATTTCATAGTTTCACCCTCGATTTTAAATATTCATATCAAAACTGTAGCAGAAATCGTTGGAAAAGTCACTTTTTTTTTCAAAATGATGATCAACAGCGATAACTTCTAAAGATTTATTCGTTTTTTAAGTTAATTTTTGTTGCTTCTAGTTTGGAAAAGCGTATACTTTCTCTCATAAATCAACTGAAAGAAGGGTTTCCTATGATTGAACAAATGCAAACACGATTACAACTTGCCAGTACGCTTGGAAAAGTCGGAGCGATTCTCGCCATAATTTCAACGGTTGCAGCCTTAATTAGTAGTCTTGGATTAATTTTACTAGGGAGTATCATCTCAACTACGACTTTAAACACTTTGGTTAATGCATTCATTGCTTCGGAATTTTACGATCAAAATTTCGATGCTCTGCTGATTTTACAAAATTTCGAATTACTGAAAATTGGTCTTATTTTTAGTGGGATCATTATTTTACTCATTGCTATTGTATATTTATTTTTTGAATTCAAAATGCTTAAATACACAAATGAGTACCTCCACAACCTGGATCATCAACACACAATTTATATGATTATCTTCGCTGCCTTCTTACTATTCTCAGGCCGAATCTTTTCTGGTGGACTCTTACTTGCAAGTGGGATTCTTGCGTACACAGTTAAAGAATATTTATCAACAACACAAACATAATCGCCAATATCGGCAAAAAAAAAGAACCAACTGGTTCTTTTTTTTGGTGTAAACACCTAAATATTAGTAATTTAATACCGTCATTACATTGTATCCGTCTAGTTTTTCGCGTCCTTTTAACTCATCTAACTCGATTAAGAACCCTAAACCAACGACGATTCCGCCTAAGCTTTCGATTAATTTGACTGTTGCTTCAACTGTTCCACCTGTTGCTAATAAGTCATCAATGATAACAACGCGTTGTCCTGGTAAAATTGAATCTTTGTGCATGCATAACGTATTTGATCCATACTCTAAATCGTACTCAACTTCAACTGTTTCACGTGGTAATTTTCCTGGTTTACGTACAGGAGCAAATCCAACTTCTAATTCAAATGCTGCAGGACATCCGAAGATAAATCCGCGCGCTTCTGGTCCTACAATTACTTCTGCATTACACTCACGTGCAAAATCAACGAATAATTGCGTCGCATATTTATATGCAGCACCATTACTCATTAATGGTGTAATGTCCCGGAATAAAATTCCTTCTTTCGGGAAGTGTTCTACATCAGCTATAAATTGTTTTAAATCCATCATTTAAAATTCTCCTTTAATTCCGTGTTCAATGAACAATCGGACATTATTTGGTTGTCGTAAAATTGTTGCTAACCTTTGTTGTTGCATCAATTTACGATACATTGGTGATTGATCTAACTCAACCTTCTGCGCCAGTTGTCGGAACTGAATGACGCCATCATCTATTATAACAAAGTTTAGCTCCGAAAAGACAGTTAGAATGCTATTAAGATAAGCTTTTGACAACTGCAAACGTTGCCAAACATCCCGTTCTAATTCCAATTGATTAATTTTATCATACTGTTGAATAAGTCGGTAAACAACAATAAAGTCTTGCCGAATAACTTGGCGATGGTGATAAAATCGTTCATGAATCAAAATTTTCGCTTTATCTTGGAGAAGTGTCGCTAAAGTTTCAAGATTTTGCGGTACTGCTTGAATAAACACTTCATCAGCTGCAAGTGTTGTTGGGGGTAAACAGTACTCGATCGTTTGTTTCGTCGTTTGTAACGTTTGCAACATTAATTGCGGTTTATCAATATTCCGCCACGTATTGACGTTCAGCGTCCCAACAACATCAAGATATGTAGCTGCTTGGACATAATCAACTAATGCTCCTTGTTTAAAGCCAACAACATCAAGACTTTGTTCAACTTGCATCACCTGCATTTTCAAGTGATTATTTTCGGCACCCATCGTTTTTGCTTCAGCAACACTCAGCTGAGGAATGCAAACAATCGGTTTCGGATTGCCGATTCCAAATGGTGCTAATAAATCTAACGCCTGAATTGCTTCAACACTAATATCTTCGAGCGTTGTGATTAAGTCAATTTCAATCGTTTCAACACACTTCAGCTCATGTTGCTCCATATATTCCTGAATTGCTACTTGTAGGGCTTCGAGATTCTCAACAGGTAATGTAATTCCAGCTGCATGTTGATGGCCACCAAAACGCGTTAACAATGGTGCAACCGCTTCTAGCAACTCCATTAAATGCAATTCACCAAATGCTCGTGCTGAACCGGTTGCAAGCTTTGTCGTTTCATCAATTACAAAACTCATGACCGGTTTATTGAAATGGTGCATCAATCGCGTGGCAACAATTCCAGCGACACCTTTATGATTGTAAGTACTTGCATGCACAAGACAGCGGTATGATTGTGTCTGTTGTTGCTCAAGTTGACTGATCGCTTGCTCGGTAATTTCATTTACCAACTGTTGTCGCTGTTCGTTTAAACTTTGGAGCTCATTCGCAATATCTTCCGCTAAATACTCATCGTCCGTCAAAAATAATTCAACAACGATTGCTGCATCATCAAGTCGGCCAGCCGCATTCATTCTTGGTCCCATGTAAAAACCAATACTTTCTTCATCAAGACAGTCTTGAGCCAATCCACAGACGCGAATTAATTGTTTCAAGCCAAGATTTTGCGTCGTTTTTAAAACCTCAAGTCCACGTTTGACAAGGTAATGATTTTCATCCGTTAACGGGACCATGTCCGCAACTGTCGATAAGGCTGCATACGCATAAAATTCATCTGGAATCGTTGGTAATAACGCTTGAGCGAGTTTAAACGCTACTCCACCACCACTTAATCCCTGAAATGGGTATGTCTCATCGAGTTTTGGATGCAAAATTGCATATGCTTGTGGTAATTGGGCTTGGGCATCATGGTGGTCAGTAATAATTACATCAATCGCTAATGAATTCGCATGCTTCACAGCATCGAGGGCTGCAATCCCATTATCAACCGTAATAATTACTTTCGCTCCGCGCTCGTGGGCCTCATCAACGATTCGTTCATTCATTCCATAGCCATCAATAAACCGATTAGGAATGATAAAATCGACTTCAGCACCAAGTTGGCGTAAAGTTTGGATCACAATCGTCGTTGCACTCATTCCGTCAACGTCATAATCCCCACAGACAAGAATCGCTTCTCGCTGATCAATCGCCTGTTTGATTCGGGTTACGACTTTGTCCATCGTTGCAAAAGCAAATGGATCGTGTAAACACGTTTCATCCATTTTGATAAACTTTTCAATTGCTGCTTTTGTCTTTAATCCTCTGGCAAGACAAAGCTGAACAGCGAGTTTAGGCAAAGCTAATTGTTGCATTAACGTTGTTACTTCCGTATCGGCTACCATTTGAGGAAATTGCCATTCTTTTTGTTTTATCATGTGTCGTTCGCTTCCTTTATATTACCAATTTACGTTTTTTCGTTATTTTAATAATCCCAACTGGGCAACAGCTTTCGCAATCCCATCTTCGAGAACACTCGTTGTCACATACGTCGCGTGCTGTTTTAATTCTGGATGAGCATTACCCATTGCAACACTCGTTCCAGCAAAATCAAACATTTCCAAATCGTTCAAGCCATCGCCAAAGACAATTAAGTCTTCAGGCTTCATGTTAACGTGTTCGAGGAAGTGAGCTAAGCCATTCGCTTTTGATCCCATTTTCGGTACAACATCGACAGCGAGTTCATGAAAGCGAACTAAACGGACATTTGCTGTTTCCGGGAACGTTCCATTTGCTGGATGCGTTTCAGGAATAAAAATCCAAATTTGATAGATGGTCGTCGTTTGATAAAAATTGGGATCGGCATCATATCGATCAAACCAATGTTTTAAAACACTGGCAACTTCCCCAGTTTTTGATGAAAGCTTTGTTTCATGTTCACCAATACAACCATAGGCAAAACCATGCGTCTCACAAAAAGCAATTGTCGCTTCAAGATCAGCTGGCGCAATTGGATTATCATAAATTTTTTTATTTTGATACTCAACATATTGGCCATTAATTGTGACGCACGCTTGCACTGGCAATTGTTCGATAACCCAATCGGCAAAGTACCGTGCCCGCCCAGTTGCAATACCAATTAAGTGTCCTTGTGCCGATAATGCGTGAATTGTATCAATCGCACTTTGCGGTAATGTATGACTTTCTTTATCAATTAAAGTATCATCAATATCAAAAAATATAGCTTTCATCTTGTTTCCTCCGTGAATTACGTTTATCTTTATATTGTATCATAAGTTATTTTCAAATGCGAATTTTGAGTTTTTTCGCTGAAAAAAGCAGTTGTATTAGACAACGAGACAAAAAAAGCATATAATGTAAACAGCTATATCGCTCGGATTTTACAAGTTCTCTTTTGAGGAACACTTTTAAAATAGATACTATAAAAAAAATAAATTTGAAGGGAGCACGTTTCCATGGATTTTTTAAAACCACATGAAACTGCCGTTTTCGCCCTAGGTGGGTTAAATGAAATCGGTAAAAACTGCTATTGTGTTGAACACAAAGATGAATTACTTATTATTGATGCCGGGATTAAATTTCCCGATGATAGCTTATTTGGAGTTGACTATGTTATCCCAGATTACAGCTACTTAATCAAAAACCAAGAGAAGATTGCAGCACTCGTAATTACTCACGGTCATGAAGATCATATCGGTGGAATTCCGTTCTTACTGAAACAAGTTCCCGTGAAAAAGATTTATGCTGGTCGCTTAGCGGCTGGTTTAATCCGTAACAAACTTGAAGAACACCGCTTATTACGCAAAGTTGAATTAATTGAAATTACCGAAAGTGATGTTTTAAAATTTAAGCACCTTTCAGTTTCATTCTTCACAACAACGCACAGTATCCCAGATTCTTACGGACTTGCGGTTAAAACACCAAATGGTACTATTGTTGAAACTGGTGATTTCCGTTTTGACTTCACTCCAATTGGTGAACCCGCGAACTTAACAAAAATGGCTGAAATTGGTGCACGTGGTGTCACAATGTTAATGTCAGATAGTACAAATAGTGAGGTCCCTAACTTTACACTGAGTGAACGCAAAGTTGGAAAAAGTATTAAAAGTATTTTCCATAAAGCAAGTGGTCGTGTGATTGTTGCAACATTTTCTTCAAACGTGCACCGAGTTTCACAAATTATTGAAGCGTCATTACAAGACGGTCGTAAAATTGCGATTTTCGGACGGAGTATGGAAAATGCAATTCGCCTTTCTCAAGAGCTTGGTCATATTGTCGTTCCAGAAAATACGTTTATTTCTGAACGTGAAATCAATCAACTGCCAAGTGATGAAGTGACAATTATTTGTACTGGATCTCAAGGTGAAGCTTTAGCTGCACTTTCTCGCATCGCTAATGGTACACATCGTCAAGTTTCAATTATTCCTGGCGATACGGTCATTTTCTCATCTTCACCAATTCCGGGCAATGTTAATAGCGTCAATCGCGTAATCAACTTGTTATACCGCGCAGGTGCCCATGTTGTTCACGGAAAACTCAATAATGTTCATACTTCTGGTCATGCATCACAAGAAGAACAAAAATTGATGTTACAACTCATTAAACCAAAATACTTTACCCCAATGCACGGTGAGTACCGCATGTTAAAATTACACGCCCAACTCGCAATGGATTGTGGTGTACCTGAAGAAAATAATTTCATCATCAAAAATGGTGATGTCCTTGCCATGAATTGCGGGCGAGTTCGCCATGCTGGTGAAATTCCAACTGGCGATGTTTATGTCGATGGTAACAGCATCGGTGGCATTGGCAATGTTGTTATTCATGATCGAAAAACATTAGCTGAATCTGGCCTCTTATTAGCAGTAGCGACAGTTGATCTTAAATCACGCACTGTCTTATCAGGACCAACAATTGTTTCTCGTGGCTTTGTTTATGTCAATGAATCAGGTAGCCTGATTTATAATGCGGAACGCCTCGTCCGCGAACGTCTCAAAGAAACATTTGCTAGCAATAAAAAGAACATTACCTTCACTGATTTGAAACAAAGCTTCACTGATGATTTGAAAAAATTTATTTTAGATCAAACTGGTCGTGAACCGATGATTCTTCCCGTTATTATGGATATTAATGACTAATAAAAAAAGCTTCCACGATGGAAGCTTTTTTTATTTTACTTTTTTAATCGCTAAATAAGCTTGACGCTTTGTCGGTGGCAATTTCTCAATCGCATAGCGTAACATCGTCCGCGGTAAGTTTGCAGTATAATCGTCGAGAAAGCGACATAACTTCGCTTCATCACGTTTTCCAGCTTCCCGCAGAAGCCAACCAACTGCTTTATGAATTAAGTCATGGGGATGGTTGATGAAAAATTTTGCAAGTTCATACAATAATTCATCTTCACCCTGCCGAATCCACGCAAACTGGCTAATTACTGCCATCCGTTGTTCAAATAATTGCTGACTTTTTGCTAACCGCCATACTTCCTCAATCCCATGTTGTTCGTATAAATACGGACCAATGAAGTGTGGACCTAACGTATCCACTAAATCCCAATTATTTAAACTTTGTGATTGCTGCGTGTAAAGGCGATAAAACTGTTCACCTCGGGCTGGTTCACTTCGATATTGTTCATTTATAATAATCGTAGCTAATAAGCGCACTTCGTGGTATTCACTTAACCAAAGCTGCTCAATAACTTGGAAGTCACTTGTCCGTCCGAGTTTACTAACTTGACGAACTTGAGGGTTAGTTAGTCCCAAAAATTGATCAGGATAGCCATAACCGCCAGGGAATACTTGTAAATACTGCTGACTTTTCTGTGCCCGTATCGGATCACTTAGTTGTTTCAAGTAGATTAAAAATTCCTCATATGTCATCATTCACACCGCTTTCTTTACTACTATTTATTTTACTTTACGGTGTTTTACCCACAATGTCAATTTTTTGGTAAACAAAAAAGCAGAAAGGGCTACATCCTTTCTGCTTTTTATCTTAGCTGTTACTTTTAAACCAATCTCGGGCTACATCCGAAGCTTGTTTATTTTCACATTATGAACTGCGCGCTCATCTGCAAAGCTTAACCTAGGCTACATCTAGCTTAAACTTTAGCGAAAATCACGACTTATTTTAAACTTTGTAAAATTTGATCGATATGTGTTCCATATTTGAACGACGTATCAATTTTAAATACTAAAGCAGGTACTGCACGCATTTTTACATTTCGTGCAAGTTCGCGACGAATAAATGCTTTCGCACGATTTAATGCTTCCATTCCAGCAACTTCGTCTTTTTCATTTCCCATGAAAGTGACGTAAATTGTTGCAATTGATTGGTCACCAGTTAAATCAACGGCAGTAATTGTCATTAATCCAACTGAAGGGTCTTTCACTTCGCGTGAAATAATTTGTGTCAACGCTTTTTGGATTGTTCCTGCTAAGCGTTGTGTTTTCACATTTGCCATACTGGTCACCTCAATTATTTACGTTTACGCTCAACTTCTTCAAGTTTCGCTGATTCAATTACATCGCCTTCTTTAAGGTCATTGAATTTTTCAAGCATGATTCCACACTCGTATCCAGTGTTAACCACTTTCGCATCGTTTTTCTCACGTTTTAATGAAGCTAACTTACCTTCATAAATAACGATTCCATCACGAATAACGCGGGCAATACTGTCACGTTCAATTGTTCCATTTGAAACGATACATCCTGCAATTGTTCCAACTTTTGAAACTTTGAATAATTGACGAACTTCAGCTTGACCAAGAATTTTTTCTTCGAATTCTGGATCTAACATTCCGTGCATCATTGATTCTAATTCTTCAATTGCTTTATAGATAATGTTGTGTAAACGAATTGATACGCCTTCACGATCTGCTAATTCACGTGTTTTTGCATCAGGACGGACATTGAATCCATAAATGATTGCATTTGAAGCTAACGCTAATGTCACATCAGATTCCGTAATTGCTCCGGCACCTGAACGAATAATTTTAACACGGACACCATTCACATCAATTTTATTGAATGAACCAACTACGGCTTCAACTGAACCTTGAACATCAGCCTTAACGATAACATTAACTTCTTTAATATCACCTTCAAGAATTTGTTGTGCTAAATCTTCAAGACTCATCGCTGATGATGCTGAACGTTGTTGTACTAATGCTAACTTCGTACGCTCTTCACCAATTTGACGCGCTTGTTTTTCATTATCAAATGCCGCAAATTTATCTCCGGCAGCTGGCACGCCAACTAAACCTGTTAATTCAACTGGCGTTGATGGTGTTGCTTCCGTTAAACGGTTTCCTAAATCATCTTCCATCGTACGCACACGTCCGTATGTATTTCCGACAACAACTGGATCTCCAACACGTAATGTTCCTGATTGAACTAATAATGTTGCAACTGGTCCACGTCCTTTATCAAGACGAGCTTCAATTACTGTACCAACAGCTAAACGATCTGGATTCGCTTTATATTCATTTACTTCAGCCGTTAATAAAATCATCTCGATTAATTCATCAATTCCGATTTTTTCTTTTGCTGATACTTGAACGAAGATTGTATCTCCACCCCAAGCTTCTGAAAGAACGCCTAATTCAGCTAATTCTTGCATCACGCGATCTGGATTTGCTCCTGGCTTATCAATTTTATTGACAGCAACGATCATTGGTACTTCAGCCGCTTTCGCATGCTCAATTGCTTCACGCGTTTGTGGCATTACACCATCATCAGCCGCAACAACAATAATCGCAATATCCGTTACTTGAGCTCCACGAGCACGCATTGTTGTAAATGCCTCATGTCCTGGTGTATCTAAGAACGTTAATACTTTTCCATCATGGTTGATTTGGTAAGCACCGATATGTTGCGTAATTCCACCAGCTTCGCCAGCAACAACACGCGTATTACGAATTGTATCAAGTAACGTTGTTTTTCCGTGGTCAACGTGTCCCATGATTGTAATAACAGCCGGACGACCTTTTAATTGTGCACCTTCAACTTCTTCGAAGTACTTATCAAGATCAGTTGCATCAGTTGAAACTTCACGTTCAACAATCGCATTATTTTCTGTTGCTAATAACTCAATTGTTTCTTCGCTTAATTCTTGGTTTAATGTTGCCATAACCCCAAGTTCTAATAATAAATATTTGATAATTTCGCTTGCTTGCACACCTAATTTATGTGAGAATTCGCTAACTGTTAATGTATCGACATATTTAATTACTTTTGGTCCAGAATTTTTACGTGCTTCTTCTTGACGGCGACGGTTTTCTTCTTGTTGTTTTTCTTTTTGGCGACGGCGTAAGTTACGACGCTCCTCGTCTTTACGTTGTTTGATTGATTTTTTTTCTTCACGATCAGTAACCACATCAATCCAGTTTTTATCTTCACGTTTTACACGTGGACGATCTTCACCACGAAGTGCTACTTGTGCTTGAGCATCTGTTTTGATATCAGCGATTTGGCGTTCTAAACGGCCACCTTGCTGTCCACCTGGACGTTGCCCTCCACGATCGTTGTTAAAGCGTCCTTGTCCGCCTTGACCACCTGTTGGACGTTGTCCACCACGATCATTGTTAAAGCGTCCTTGTCCACCTTGACCACCTGCTGGACGTTGTCCACCACGGTCATTGTTATTGAAGCGTCCTTGTCCACCTGCTGGACGGTCGTTGTTGTACGAACGTTGTCCACCTTGTCCACCTGCTGGACGGTCGTTGTTGTATGGACGTTGTCCACCTTGTCCACCTGCTGGACGGTCGTTGTTGTATGGACGTTGTCCACCTTGTCCACCTGCTGGACGGTCATTGTTGTACGAACGGCGTTCTGTACGTTTTGGCATTGGACGGTATGAATTTGGTAATTGTTCTCCGTCAGTGATTCCACGTGTTTTATTGTTATAGTACGGGCGACGTTCCCCAGCAGCTTCTAGCGGTTCTAAACGCTCTCCAGCTGATGGACGGTATTCACGACGCGGACGATCATTATTAAATGGACGACGTTCTCCATCGCGTTGTGGACGATCACCATCACGACGTGGACCATTATTATTAAATGGACGACGTTCCCCATCACGTTGCGGACGATCTCCGTCACGACGTGGACCATTATTAGCTGGACGACGTTCTCCATCGCGTTGCGGACGTTCTCCATCACGTTGTGGACGTGCTTGGTTTCCTGCTGCTAATAATGTGTTGAACTCAGCTTTTTTAGAATTTAATTGTTGTACTTCTTGATCTGAAAGTAATGTCATTGCATTACGGACATTCATATTTAATTGTTGTGCTACTGTCACAACATCGCGTGCTTGTAAATTATTCTGTTCTGCGTACTCACGTACACGAATTTTTTCACTCATATTAAAAATTCACCTCTAATTGATTGGCTTTTTACTAACGATTTTGGTTCCCTACTTCAGTTAGCAAAAAGCTTGATTTATTTGAAATTATTGCTCACTACTTATTCAGCAGTTGATTTTTGACGATACATCGCTTTACGATCACCTTTACGTTGTGGTGGACGACCACCACGAGCAGCATCACGCTCAGCATCACGTTGCTTTTCTTCTAAGCGACGTGCAACCCCAACAGGCGTGGCCCCATCGCGGCGTGGACGGTCATTGTTGTATGGACGACGTTCTCCATCGCGACGTGGACGGTCATTGTTGAATGAACGACGTTCTCCATCACGTTGTGGACGGTCATTGTTGTATGGACGACGTTCTCCATCGCGACGTGGACGGTCATTGTTGAATGAACGACGTTCTCCATCACGTTGTGGACGGTCATTGTTGTATGAACGACGTTCTCCATCACGTTGTGGACGGTCATTGTTGTATGGACGACGTTCTCCATCGCGTTGTGGACGGTCATTGTTGTATGAACGACGTTCTCCATCACGTTGTGGACGGTCGTTGTTGAATGGACGACGTTCTCCATCGCGACGTGGACGGTCATTATTGAATGAACGACGTTCTCCATCGCGTTGTGGACGGTCGTTGTTGAATGAACGACGTTCTCCATCACGTTGTGGACGGTCATTATTGAATGAACGACGTTCTCCATCACGTTGTGGACGGTCATTATTGAATGAACGACGTTCTCCATCACGTTGTGGACGGTCATTGTTGAATGAACGACGTTCTCCATCGCGACGTGGACGATCATTGTTGAATGGACGACGTTCTCCATCACGTTGTGGTGCTCCAACTGGCTCACGATCAGTACGTCCTTGACGACGCGGTGTCGGTAATCCTTGAGCGCGCATTTCATCAATACGTTCAAAACGTTTACGTTGACGTTCTTTATGGAATTGAATATTTTCTTCAAGGATGCGTTTGAATAACTCACCTAATGTTTCGGTAGTTTCAATTCCTTCAATAGCTGCACAGGCAACATCTAATGCTGCTGCTTCGTGGTATGTGATTAAAGTCATTGCATTAATAACTTTATCTTCAGCTTTAGCAGCTTCCATCACATCACGCGCTTGAATTTTACGACTTTTGGCGTAATCAATTACGCGAATTTTTTCAGTTTTCATCTTGTTCTTCCACCTTCGTTAAACGTTCTTTTAATCCTTTGGCAAAGCCAGCATCAGTAATACCAATGACTACTCGATTCGCTTTTCCGATGGCAAAAGATTGTTCATCAATTGTTGCAACTTGTAATAATTGCACACCATATGATGTACATTTATCAGTTACTTTTTTTTGATTATTTTTCGCAACATCTGTTGCAAGTAAAACAAGTTTTACTTTCTGGTTTTTTGCACCTGCTAGCACTGTCGCTTCACCTGAAACGACTTTTCCAGCTCGCATCGCTAAACCTAAAAACTGGTGGCACTTTTGATTCCACATGTATTATTGCTCCTTTTGAAACGCTTGAGCAATTTCAATTAATTCATCATAAATTGCTTGCGGAACTTGAACTTCAAATTGACGTTCAAGTACTTTCCGTTTTTGGGCTTGGGCAATTATTTCAGGATTTTTTTGTAAATAAGCGCCGCGACCATTCGCTCTTCCTGTCGGGTCAACAGACACGACTCCTTCTTTCGTTCGGACAACACGAATCAATTCACGTTTAGGAAATTGATCTCGTGTAACGACACAGCGACGCAATGGTGTTTTGTGTTTCATGCTGTTTCACCTACTTCAAAAAATTAAATTAAACCTTGCTCAGTTGCTTGTGTTTCATTAATAATATCAATTTTCCAGCTTGTTAGACGAGCTGCTAAACGGGCATTTTGCCCTTGTTTTCCGATTGCTAATGATAATTGATCATCTGGTACGATGACAATTGACATCCGCTCTTCATCGTCAGCATCAAGAATAACTGCTGTTACTTTCGCTGGACTTAGTGCATTAGAAATATATACTTCCGGTGTTTCTGACCATTCAATAATGTCGATTTTTTCACCTTTTAATTCAGTAACAATGTTTTGTACACGCATTCCTTGTGGTCCAACACATGCTCCGACAGCATCAATTGTTTCATCACTTGAATGAACCGCAATCTTTGAACGATCTCCAGCTTCACGAACAACCGATTTCACTTCAACAGTTCCTTCGAAAATTTCTGGCACTTCTAATTCAAATAAACGTTTCAGTAATCCAGGATTTGTTCGTGATACACGAATTAATGCGCCTTTTGTTGTCCGATCAATACGACTAATGAAAACTTTAACAGTCTCTTCATGACGTAATTGTTCAGCTGGCATTTGGTCAAACTTCGGCAAAATCGCTTCTGTTTTTCCGATGTTAATATAAATATTGTCACCTTCTAAACGCGTTACTGTTCCAGTTACGATATCTTGTTCACGATCAATGAACTCTTTATAGATTAAATCGCGTTCTGCTTCACGAATTTTTTGGAGTACGACATTTTTTGCAGTTTGTGCTGCAACACGCTCAAAATCATTGGCTTCGATTTCACAGCGAACGATGTCACCTAATTCAACTCGAGGATTAATGAGTTTTGCTTCTTCAATGAGAATATCTTCAAATGGATCCATTACGTCATCAACAACATTTTTTAATGCGTAAACGGCAACTTTTCCTTTTTTCTCATCAATCTCAACTTCAACGTTTTGAAGTTGGTCAAAGTTTTTCTTATAGGCAAATTCAAGTGCTTGTCGAACTGATTCGATGACAAACTCCTTATCTAAGCCCTTTTCTTCTACTAATAAATTTAATGCTTTTAAAAACTCTCTTGTATTCACGTCTGCATACTTCCTTTCTAGAACTTCACTGCTAAGCGGGCTTTTCTCACATTTTCATATGGGAAAGAAACTACTTTTTTACGCGTTTTGTCTAAATAGTGAATCGTAATCACTCCATCGTTGACTTCCGTTAAGTCACCTTGGAATGCTTCGATACCATTTACAGGTTTACGCATTTTCACATAAACATGTTCACCGACCGCGGCTTGCATTTCTTCAAGTGAACGTAATGGGCGTTCAGCTCCTGGTGAACTTACTTCTAGAAAATAAACATCTTCAATGAAGTCCGCTTCGTCTAGCACAAGACTTACCGCTTCGCTCACATCAACACAAATATCAAGATCAATCCCATTAGGACCGTCAATATAAATACGTAAGAAGTAGTCATTTCCTTCCTTCACGTATTCAATGTCATATAGTGTCAATGCTTTACTTGCTAAAATTGGCAATACCAATTCTTGCGTTTTTTCAATAATTACACTCATTTTTGCTTCCTCCTTTAAAGTTGGAATATCATGGTAACAATACAAAAGAGTGAGCTCGGTGCTCACTCTTCTCGTTCGCTCTATGTTACTAGTGCTTATTTTAGCACGTTTTCATTAGCTTTTCAAGCGTTTTAGCACGTTTTAGCTGATTTGAATTCAGTTGAATTTATTTTAATATTTTCTTATTTCGTAATTTATTCATTCACTTGAACGAGTGAGAGTTGACCAACACGTTCAAACCCACACGCACGAAATTCACCACTAAAAATTTCAGCTTTGGTCGTTCGACTATATATTGTTACGACAGCTTGCGCTTGAATCGCTTCATGTATTTGTCGTTCCATTTTCCCGTGGACTGGGGCTTGTAAAATTCCGGTTTCCGCCTCACTCCAGAGCAAGAACTGATACCAATGATCACGATCAACTAAAATAATTTCAACAATCCCATCCAAAGCATACTCGAGCTTCACAATTTCAGCACCAGTATACGTCGCAAAATGGTAACAATCAGCACCAGTATCAATATAACCTAAGAAACCATTAAACGCTCGATTGCGCCAAGGAATGTCTGCAATCGATAACATATAGTTTGCTTCTTGCCGCGTTTTTTCATGATTTGATTGTGTCCAAATCCACGCCTTCGGCATTGAGACTCCCCAATCTTTTTCAATATAGCCTTTTCCATGATCAAATTCAACCTCTTGTTCAGCGATGGTTAACTTGCCCTTTAACGTATGTTGCCGCGAAACAAGCCCATGATAACATTCCATTGTTGGTACATACCGATACCACCCCATTATTCCTGGTCTAGTCAAACGAACTGGAAAGCGACTAAACTTTCCAAAAGTAATTTCACCTTGAACTACACCTCCATCGGCAAAGCGTAAATTCAACTTCATTCCTTTAGTAGTCACATAATTATTCGCAATCCGAATCGCAAACTCTTTCTTACTAAACTCAACATCAGCAATTGGAAAGCGAACATATTTCGTCACCCCACTTTGCCCATCAATCATTTGAATAAAACCATGCGGATTTGTACTTTGTAACGATACTCCGAAAATAAATGCATAACTCTTGAGTTGTGTCGCATCAACACATTTTATATACCAACCTTCAAAATAATTTTTGTGTTTCATGTCCCCTTGAAAAACTTCAGGTTGAAATATTCGCATGTCATCCCTCTTTTCTCTTTTAGTTTGTCTGATTATACCGGATTTTTCAAAGAGATACTAGTAAAAAGATTGGAAAACTTTGCTTAACTCCTTAAGTTAATTCAGCTCGCATTTTCTAGTTAAATTCGTTATAATAAATAAGAATATCATTAAGGAGGAACTACTGTGCGCAAATTAATGCAGAACCGTCATCTATTTTTATTTATTTGGTATATTACCTTATTTTACCTACTCGTTACCCCAATTGCTTTGTTAGTGCAAAATATCTATTTCACCCTTGATCCACAAGCATTAGCAACTTTTGAGCAGCTCATCGCTGCGAACGCTAGCGAAACTCAACTCGCCTTCGTTATGGCTATGCCCTCTGCCTTAATTAATTTAGTGGTTTATACCCTTGCCGCCGTACCAATGTTTGCCTTGCTCCATGATGAGCTTGATCACTTTTTTACAATTAGTTGGCAAAACAAACGCTTATTTGGCTTTCAAGTCTTACGTGGCTACGGTTTTATGTTCTTGTTCAGCCTCATTGCATCACTTGTGATGATGCTTTTACAAATTACTGATTCTTCAGCCAATCAAGAAACTGTTGAATCCCTTATTTCACTTGTGCCATTCATTTCTACGATTACAATTGTCATTCTCGCACCATTCGTTGAAGAAATTGTGTTCCGTTACTTATTAATTCGTGGCTTAAAAAAATATATTCCTGTTTGGGCAGCCGCGACAATCTCAATTGTAGTTTTTGCCTTAATTCATGTTTTGCAAGCTAGTGATTTTATTAACATCATTCCTTATCTCGCCCTTGGTGCTGGGTTAACGCTTGCCTACATTCGTACTGATAACATTATGGTCCCGATTGCGCTCCATTTTATTCAAAACTTTATTGCCGTACTCATTTCTTTATCATTACTCTAACACATTTACTTCTAACTTGTTTTCGCTTGGAAAATCGTTTATGATTTTTAAAGCACCACTTTTCACTGTTTTTTGGAACCAAAACAGCGGAGAGTGGTTTTTTTGCGTGTTATTTTATTTTTATTTTAAAGGAGCTAAGATTTATGAACCAGACTCAACCAAATAAAATGGCAGTGCGGCCAATTTTACCATTATTACTCACAATGGCTTTTCCCGCAATGCTTTCAATGTTTATCCAATCAATGTACAACATTGTCGATAGTATGTTTATCGCTCAATACAGTAGCGAGGCACTGACCGCCGTCTCGCTTGCCTTCCCGATCCAAAACTTAATTTTAGCATTTGCTGTTGGAACTGGAATTGGGATTAATGCCGTCGTTTCAAGACGACTCGGTGAAAAAAATTTCACGGCCGCCAATAGCGCCGTGACACATGGTTTGTTGCTCGCAATTATCACAAGTGTCGGCTTTTTTATCATTGGAAGTTTTCTCATCAAGCCATTTTTCCAATTGTTTACTGATTCCGCCCAAATTTTTGAACTAGGCGTTAACTACACAACAATTGTTACTTGTTTCGCATTTGGAACAATTGTTCATATTGTCATCGAAAAGATTTTACAAGCAACGGGGAAAATGATTTTCCCGATGATTTTCCAAGCAACTGGGGCAATCATTAATATTATTCTCGATCCAATTTTAATTTTCGGACTCTTCGGCTTTCCTCAACTCGGAATTGAAGGTGCTGCTATTGCGACAATTATCGGTCAATTTTCAGCTATGACTTTAGCCGTATTAACGCTTGCGTTTATCAAAGGTGATGTTCGCTGTAAGCTCCAAGGCTTCAAGTTCGATTGGCATGTAGTTCAAGATATTTACGCTATTGGTATTCCGGCAACCTTAATTTATAGTTTAGGTTCAATTTTAGTTATGGGCTTGAACACACTCCTCATTACCTTCTCAGAAGCTGCCGTTGCCTTATTTGGAATTTTCTTCAAGCTACAATCATTTATTTTCATGCCAATTTTAGGCCTCACTCAAGGAGAAATGCCAATTATTGGTTATAATTACGGTGCAAAAAATGCGGCAAGAATTCATGAAACGATAAAATGGAGTTTGATTATCACAGGTGGTATTGCTTTAGTTGGGACGTTGCTCTTTTCTGTTGGTTCGCAAAAACTACTCAGTTTCTTCCAAGCCTCACCAGAAATTTATCACTTAGGTGCAGCAGCTTTACCGATTCTTAGCCTCAGTTTTTTCCCAGCTGCGATTGCATTAATTTTCTCAACGTTATTCCAAGCAATTAAACGCGGCGGCTTTTCGTTATTCATCGCATTGTTGCGTCAAGGAATTATTATTTTGCCATTGTCGCTGCTCATTGCTCCAACCTTTGGCCTAACAGGCATTTGGCTTACCTTTATTGTTGCCGAAACAGTTGCGGCTATAACTGCAATTGGTTTATTCATGTACCATCAAAAACACGATCCTATTTTCACACAAGAGCGAAGCACTCCTGAATTTGAATTAACAAATTAAACTAAAAATACGCACCAGTTAGCAATTGACAAATCGCGAACTGATGCGTATTTTTTTATTCTAGCTAAACCACCGTTTTACCAATGCAAGTCGATTATTGAACAATCTGAACTGCGAAATGTGGGATATTGAAGCCGTAACAATGACAGTAACTAAACCAGTACATTTTTGGGCTCTCAAGTCAATCATTTCTATCTTGATTCCTTCTACTTCACTTCAGAAAAAATTGAATTTTCGCGTTTTTTAACTCCCTATTATATATATGGTTTTCTTATTGAATAATTTCATAGATTAGTGGTAATTTTTTTGCGACTTCTGCTTGAATTTTCACACCTGCTAAAACAGTCATAATTTCTTGATTGACATCCTCTCGATTCGTATATAAATACGCGATTGCTTCATCAACTTCGACAAAATCACCAACTTTTTTAGCAAGGACAATCCCCACTCCATAATCAATCACATCATCTTTTGTTTGACGACCAGCACCTAATGTCATCGCCGCATGACCTAAAGCAATTGCTTCAATTTCTTGAATGTATCCTGCTGTTGTTGCTTTAACTGGAACAATCCACTTTGCTCCTGGGAGTAGCTCAAGATCTTGAATAACGGCTAAATCACCATGTTGGGCTGTAATAAACGCTTCAAACTTTTCGTATGCTTTCCCATTCGCAATGTTAGCAGCTAACAGTTCACGAGCACTCGCCACGCTTTGTGCATGCCCGGCAAAATACACCATATACGAACCAATTTCAAGACATAATTCCGTCAAATCTGCTGGACCATGACCTTTCAATGTTGCAACTGCTTCTTTAATTTCCAAGGCATTTCCAATTGCGAATCCAAGTGGTTCTTGCATATTTGTTAAAAAGGCTGCAGCTTTACGTCCTGAATGTTCAGCAATATCAACCATCGCTTGAGCCAGTTCGCGTGCTGAGTCAAGATCTTTCATAAATGCACCACTTCCAACTTTGACATCTAAACAAATTGCATCACTTCCAGCGGCAATTTTTTTGCTCATAATTGAACTCGCAATTAACGGAATCGAGTCAACTGTTGCCGTCACATCGCGCAATGCATACAATTTCTTATCCGCCGGTGTTAGTTCTCCACTTTGACCAATGACAGCAATTTGCAGTTCATTCACTTGTTTAAAGAAATCAGCTTCACTCAATTCAATTTGAAAGCCCCGAATTGCTTCTAATTTATCTAACGTTCCGCCAGTATGTCCCAACCCACGACCACTCATTTTCGCTACCGGCACACCTACCGATGCAACTAATGGCGCTAATACGAGCGTCGTTTTATCGCCAACACCACCCGTTGAATGTTTGTCGACCTTAATCCCAGCAATTGCACTTAAATCAATTTGATCTCCTGATTCGACAATTGCCATTGTCAAATCCGTCATTTCCGCTTTCGTCATGCCTTTAAAGAAAATCGCCATTGCCATTGCACTCATTTGATAATCAGGGATTGTTTCAGCTGTATACCCATTCATCATCCATTGAATTTCAGCTGTTGTTAGTTCAAATCCATTCCGTTTTTTTTCAATTAAATCAACCATTCTCATACTCGGTCACCTCATTTTTAGTTTCTTCTTTATTATATCAGTTCTTCGCCAAAACAATAGCTTATATCAACAAAATTTCCACGAGATTTTTCTTTTGAACTAAATTTTGATATAATATAATACAAGTTAAAAAAAGGAGTCTCTTTATGCCTAAAATTATACTTATTCGCCATGGCGAAACTGATTGGAACCGCCTTGGCTTAATTCAAGGTCAAACTGATAATCCGCTGAACGAACTCGGATTTACTCAAGCAAAACTGGCTGCCCCACTCTTTGCAACAACGCGAATTGATGCGATTATTTCAAGCCCAATGCTTCGTGCACGACAAACAGCCCAAACTTTAGCAACGCAACTCGGTTATGATCCAGATGACATTCTCTTGGATAGTCGGATTATTGAACGCGATTTTGGTGTCGCTAACGGTCAGCATGTTCGTGATATTTATGAGCAAGTCTTTACCGGTGAAGTTGACCAACTTGAATCAGAGCAGGCGATAATGCAACGCGTAATGGAAGCTTTAACTGAATTCGGCCATGCTTACCCTGAATCAGAACAAGTGATTCTCGTGATTGCACATTCACATGTCATTAAAGCCGCGCTGCATGCAATTGCACCACAAACGTATAGTTTCCGTGAACGTCTTGTTAATGTCAGCGCGAATTATTTCAACTACGATGTCACACAAGCAACTTGGGAAATCGAAGCAATCAATGTCACTCACAAAAATGTAGCTACTGAAACACACGTCTAAGTCAAAAAAATTCGCCTCCGGGCGTTTTTTTCTTTTTTTGAACGTTTTTTTGAATGTTTAAGCCGAAATACATTGTTTTTCAGCTTCCTTTATCTATAAATATTAAATTTTAATCTTAGCGTTGGATTTTGTTTTTTTACTGGCTTTTACACAAGTTTTATCAGCTTTCAAACAAGTTTTTGTTATTTTCACTTTGTTTATTTACGAAAAAATTAATTTTGGAAAGTTTGCATTTGATTTCGAATTGTGTTAGGGTTATGTCATTCGCTAATCACACGATTTTTTAGCGAAAAAACTAAAGGTCTTTAGCAAGTGGCTAAACCTTTCTTGGTAATTCACATATTGAATTATCACAATCTTAGGAGGTAGAAATTTTGATGAACAGGCAAGGACAAGAACCCGCCACCACGAACAATCGGTTAAAACCAATGATTTTACGTGCGTCGCAATTAACAGCGTTAGTGATGACGTTAACTTTTGCAGCGGTAGGATTCGAACCAGCACCTAAAGGTGTATATATCCAAATTGACGATACCGTTGTGTATCAAGATACAACTGAAAAAAATGTTGCTGATGTTTTAGCGGCAAGTAATTTGGAAGTTGAATCCGGTTCAATTATTGAACCCGGAGAACAAGAAGTCGTACAAGATGGAATGTATATTACAATTTCAACACCAAAAACAATCACACTTCAAGTTGGGGAAACAATTACTGAGGTTGAAACAACTGCATTAACAGTTGAAGAACTCATCGCTGAACAGCAAATTGATCCAACTCAAAGTATTTTACAAAACCTTTCACCACAGGACTACATTAAAGAAGATACAACGATTGTTTTTAACGAAACAACAATCGTGCAAGAATCAACTGAAGAAACACAAGGATATATTGTTGAATACACGACTGATGCCAACTTATACGAAGATGAAGAAACAGTAGTT
Organism: Culicoidibacterales bacterium; assembly: GCA_051660865.1. Lineage (GTDB taxonomy): Bacteria > Bacillota_I > Bacilli_A > Culicoidibacterales > ZOR0006 > ZOR0006. The sequence continues at coordinate 58,157 of JBOFQK010000334.1, forward strand.
CAAGCGGGTATTGACACTCATATTACCAAAACATTCGATGTTACATATATTAACGGCGTTGAAACTAGTCGCTCATTAATTGAAGAGACTATCACCCAAGCTGGACAACCTGAAATTATTGCAACAGGTACAAAAGTTCGTCCCGTCGAACCAACTCCTGCACCCGCAGCAGAGGCAACAGCTGTTGCTGAAGTTTCAGTAGCAGCCGCTGCTGCTCCGGTTACAACAACCGTCCAATCAACACAACAGCAATTAACCTTAGAGATGTCTGGTTATAGTATTGAAGGTACGTGTGGGACTGGAGCGTGTATTACCGCTTCTGGTTACAACATCGGTACTTCTCCTTACTACAATCACCCGGTTTACGGTCAAATCCGTATCGTCGCGACTGATCCTAGTGTTGTACCAATGGGCAGCATTATTGAGATTGCTGGATTTGGGAAAGCTATTGCACTTGATACTGGTGGTTATATTATCGGTAATCGTTTAGACTTACTGTTCGCTACGGATGCCGAAGCTATTGCTTGGGGACGTGCAAATATTTCTGTTACAGTAATTGAATAAACACAATTTCATAAATTTTTTTAGCAGTCATACTGGTGAAAAAAGAGCAGAGTTGCCTTCGTGTTACTTCTGCTCTTTTTTTGTGTTTTTGATCACGACGCACCTTCCCCCTATCATTCACAAATGAAACACTAGCTCAAAACGCTATATTTCGCTTCTAAGCGACTTTTGCTTTTTTCACGACGAGTTATTTTCGTTTTAGCTTTTCTGGCCTGATATTCGCTAAAAATGCCTTTTTCTAAAAAAACAACTTTTTTCTTCCGAAAATGCGCACCAATCACTGCTGAAAATGGCATCACCACGCCTGAATTCAAGCGGATTATCGCTTTGATTAACAAAAAATGAGTAACGAGGACACGGGTCCAAGTTACTCATTTTTTTGTTCAGCTCAAATGCTGCTGTGATCAATTTTTTAGTTGTTTTGTAAAACTGGTACGATTTGTTTTTTACGTGAAACAACACCTGGTAAAAGTGCAGTATTATTTTCAAGCGTAACAGCAAATGCTTTTTCAACTAAGTCTGTTGCTGTTCCTAGTGCGATTGCTTGTGAGTTACTGTTAATAATATCCGTAATCACAAGTAAAAATAAACCTAACTCTTCTTGAGCAATAATTGTTGCCATTGCTGCTTCAAGTTCTGCTTGACGTTCCATTACTTCTGGAATACTCGCTGTATTGACTTGCGCAATATGCATCGTTACACCATTCATCTCAAATGGCTTTGCATCAATTGATAAAAGTTGAGCTGCTGAATAATCACTTAAATCAGTTCCAGCTTTTAACATTGCTAAACCGTACGTCTCTAAATCAAGTTCAGCAATTTCAGCTAATGCTTTTGCTGCTTGTAAGTCTTGTGGTGTACATGTTGGTGATTTGAATAATAATGTATCTGAAACAATTGCACTTGCCATTAAACCAGCAATTGTTTTTGAGATTTCGAGATTATTTTCACGGTATAATTTATATAAAATCGTTGCCGTACAACCAACTGGCTCAGCACGGTAAAGTAATGGCTCACTCGTTTGGAAGTTTGCCATACGGTGGTGATCAACTACTGCTAAAATTCGGACATTTTCAATTCCGTCAGCACTTTGGTTAAACTCATTATGATCAACCAACATGACATTTTCTACACCATCTAAATTCTCGATTAAACGTGGTGCTTCAACTTGGAAATGATCTAAAATAAATTGTGTTTCTTTCCCAAATTCTCCAAGACGAACCGCTTCAACATCTAATCCTAATTGTGTTTGTAAATCAGCCATTACTAAGCTTGATGTGATTGAATCTGTATCTGGATTTTTGTGTCCAAAAATTAATGTTTTGCTCATTGTATTACTCCCTTAAATGCATTTATTTTTTCCTTTTTTATTTTACGCTATTTAGCAAAAAAATTCAGCTATTTTACTTGATTTTCGGTATTTTTTACAAAATAAAGTTCAGCCTGCTCTTCCATAACAGCAATTTTTTGTAAAACTTGTTCATGTAACCGCTGAAATTCATGTTGATGCGCTTCTTGTTGTAAGCGCATCAGTTCTTGTAATTGCGCAATTTCGGCTTGAAGTTGCTCAATTTCTCCTGATAACTTTTGGGTTAATTCTAACTGTGCTTTTTCTTGTTCCGCCTGCTCAACTTGTAGCTTTTGTTGTTCTTGCTCATAGATTGCTAGTAACTCTTGACGAAATTTTGTATTTTTACTTCCAATTAACATTGGCCACGGTTGTTGTAATTTTCCGCTTAACGTCTCACTCATCGTTCGTCCCTCTCTTCATCTCTACTTCGTGAATGCGATTTTCGATTTTTTGTAAAACTTTTTCTTTATCAAACCACCACTCACGACTCCACACGCGCATCACACTCCAACCAAATCGGGTTAAAATTTGTTGTTTCACAACATCACGATGTTTTGCCGTTTTCGGACTATTTCTTGGTGAGTCACACTCTATTCCTAACACGTATTGACCACGCTCTTTATCATAAATCGCTAAATCAAACTGATACATTTCTGTCCCTAAATTACGTCTTACTTCATATCCGCGCAACTCTAGATTCAATGCAAGTTGAGCGGCAAATTCACAACTGTGACTTTCAACCTCAGCTTGGCGTTTGGCCGGTAACTGACGTAAAATTTGTTCTTTTTCCAATAAATTACCCGTCGAAACCGCACGAACATACGTTAAGTACGCTTTTAATAATTTAGCTCCCGCAAATTTGGTTTGCTCAACATCGAGTTGTTCTGGTTCAATTGAGGTTACTAATAAAATTTGCTTCCGGGCACGGCTAATCGCGACATTCAAGCGATTTTCTCCACCTTCTTGTGAAAGTGTTCCAAAATTCATACTCATTTTTCCTTGAGCATTCGGAGCATATGCCGTTGAAAAGAGAATAATATCACGTTCATCCCCTTGAACATTTTCGATATTCTTAACAAAGAAGCTGACATCTTCACCATCGATAAAGCGTTCTTGTTCTTGGAAATAACATTTCGCAAAAACTGCATCTTCTTGAGCATATTGTTCAAGTAAATCTAAAATCAAATCTTTTTGCTTCGAGTTGAAAGTAATCACGCCAACCGTTTCGTTCCTTTGTTTTTGCTGTACGACTTCGGCAACAAGGGCAACAATTTGGTACGCCTCAGCCACATTCGTTTGCTCTCGCCAAACGCCGTCAACTTTATAACGTCTAATTGGCGTTTTCGCTACTTTCCCACGCTCAATCACATCCGTTGTTACCATTAATTCATTCCCATAAAAAGCAGCATTTGAAAAAGCAATTAATTCACTCGCTTGCGAACGATAGTGGTAATTCAGCTTGACACCAGGATAACGGAGTTTCGCTAAATCAAGAATACTTTCAACTTTGTAACTAACATCGGTTTCATCTTCTAAAAAATCATCGTCAAATTTTAACGTAAACATTTGCGGTGGTTTTAGTTGTTGATCATCCCCAACAACTACAACTTGTTTCCCACGGTAAAATACCGGCAAGGTTTGTTCAGTTGCCAATTGTGATGCTTCATCAAAAATAATGACATCAAATAGTTCAGCGACAAAGGGAAAGACATCAGCAATCGTTTCCGGACTTGCCAACCAACATGGAAACAGCGTAAAATAGCTTTCTTGATATTCGTGAATACTTTGTCGAATCGTCGTATGCTGTTGTTGCTTTGTCACTTGGTGGTATAAAGCCTCTAATGTTTGCGGTTGTTGTTGCCAGAAGCGTTGAATCGCCAACTGGTGTTGACTTCGTAAATATTGCTGCACTGTTTCAAGCTTCAAATTTAACGTATGTTGTGCTTGATTTTGTAAATGTCGGAATTGCTCCATTGTCACTAAAGCATCCGTGTGCATTTCGGCTTGACGTATCGTCTGTAAAATCAATAGTTCTGGGGCACTTTTCAAAAATGAATCGACTTTTTCTTTCGAATCAAAAATATAAAAAAGTTGCTCGAGTAGCTGCAATTCATTTTGTTCAAGTTTTTGTAAATCTGCCGTCAATTGTTCATACGTTGCTAATAATTCCAACGCTTCATCAACTTGTTGTAAATAAATTTGCAATTGATCATAATTTCCTTTTTTGAGGGCTTGCTCAAAATTTTGCCAAAATGCTTGTGGTACGACTTGCTCTAGATAACTGAGTTGTTGATAAAATTCGCTAAAATTCTGGGTTAATGCTTGTTTTTGAACTTGAATCTGTTCATAAAACTCATCCAAAGTATGACTGACATGGACAATTTGCGACCAATACTGTAAATTCCACTTCGGCTCGCTTAACTCAGGTGTCACAGTTGTTGTTTGACCATTAAAAAACTGGAGCATACGTTGATACTCTTTTTCCAATTGTAATTGGTCTAGTTTCGATAACTTAGCAAACATCGTTACATATGGATTATGTTTAATTTGTTGTGCCCGATAAGCTTTATCGACTAACTTATGTTGCAAGATTTTCGTTTGTAAGCGCACTGTTTCCTGGAAAGTGTAGCTTTCAAGTTCTTGTGGCGTTTGCCAAAAACGCATCAAATCGTATCGCGGATCTCTTCGTTGATGAATTGGTGTTGATTGCGAATACATTTCTTGTAAATTTAAACCTAAGCTTTGTGGCGTAAACAAGAAATTCGCAACTTCATCAAAAGCTGTTAAAATCTGTTGTAACTGCTCATTATATGTTTGTAATTTTGCTTGTAGTAACTGAAAATTTTGCTGATTATTTTCCGTTTGAGCTAATGTCTGGCCAACTTTTTGAAAAAATGTTTCTGTTTGTCCAGAAGGATGATGTAATAACATCGTTTGGTTTTGCAAATGCGTAATTCGATTATAAATCACATCTAATGCCGCTTTTTTATGTGAAACAACTAATACCCGTTGTTGCTTCGCTAATGACTGACCAATTAAATTGGCAATTGTTTGTGATTTCCCTGTACCTGGAGGACCATAAATAACTGTATATGGTTGTTGTTGCGTCAAAGCGATTGCCTGTTCTTGACTTTCGTCTAATGCAGTCAAAAAATATTGCTGTTCAATTGGCAAGACGTACTGTTTTGGAGCACTCGGTTGCATTGGTGAAAAGAGATGTTCAATAATTTTAGGTAATTGCGTTAATTTTTGCAATTGCTCATAATCATGATACAGTGAATTCGCAATCGGGAAATTTCCAACAATTAAGTGATGTTCAATTTTAAAACTCCCAATGACAGTTCGTTTTAATTCTTGCTCTAATTCAGTGGTCGTTGGAAAAGCTTGAAGTGGCAATTCTTGCCAATCAATATGCAAACTAAATTGACGTAACAATTGGCGGTATAAGTGCTCACTCGTTAAATCGACTTTATCAACAGCAAATTTCTCAATAACATCGATTGCAATCGGCGTTTGATTATATTTTTGAATCGCCAATAAAAAAACACGATTAATAATTGGTGGTTGTCCATCTAATTTCAAAAACCACGTATTATTGACACCACGTTCAAGTCGGACTGAAAATAAAAACAGTGGTGCATGCACACGTGTGTCATCCAGAAATTTCCCCTTTACAAACGGATAACCAATTTTCAATTCATAACGTCCGCTCTCTTTTTCTTGTGCTGTACATTCACGATGCAGCAATGCTAGTTTTTTTTGCTGCTTTTCAATTTTTTCAATCGCTTGAGCAATTTCGTACTTCGCTTGTTCGCGTTGCTGCATTGCCTGAGTTTCGATTGCTTCCCATTGCTTTGTATATGTTTCAACACCTAGTGTTTGCTGCTGTTCGTTCAATGCTGCTAATGCTTGGTTTTGTTGCTGTTGGATGGCACGATGAATATTTTGTTCATAGCGATGCCGAAATTCAATCATATCTGGAAAAAGTTGCATTTTCGCAGCAGTACGCGTCAATAAATTATGATAGATTTTTTCGGCTAATTCTGGATGAAATTGATTTGTGTGCCATAAATCAAAACTATATTTGGCATCAATTTTACGCAAATACAAACTACGGTTATTGCTGTTAATATTAACAAGGCGGTTTTTATAACGCTTTAAAATTTCCTCTACCAAAATCGTCCCCTCCTTTTAGGTTTTTACAGTTTTAATTTTATCACTTTATTCTAACAATAACAACGGTATCCCTTGCTTTCTTCCACTCTTTTCTCAACATTGAAACAAAAAAAAGAGACCAACATTCCTGTTCATCTCTTTCTGGCTTATCCTTGTACTGTTGTAATTTCGATTTCACGCATTAATGTATTGACAACATAACTTGCACAAATCAAACCAACTACCGTTGGCACAAATGCATTTGATGACGGTGGCATTTTCGCTTTACGAATTGTCGATGCTTGATTCCCAACGGTTTCATTGACATCTTGCCTTGGTACAATTGGACTCTCAGTTGAAAATACCACTGGCACTTTCCCAGTAATTCGCTCTTTTTTAAGTTTCGTGCGAATTACCTTAGCTAACGGATCGTACGTTGTTTTCGTAATATCGGCGATTTCAAAGCGTGTTGGATCCATTTTATTGGCTGCTCCCATCGAACTAATAAATTGAATATCTCGTGCTAAACACTCTTTGATAATCATTAATTTCGCTGAAACAGTATCACAGGCATCAATGACAAAATCTAGTTTATGTCCAAATAACTTGTCTTTTGTCGCTTCTTCAAGAAACATATGATATGACACGACTTCACACTCTGGATTAATTGTTGCAATCCGTCGCTCCATCAAAGTCACTTTCGATTGACCTACTGTTTCCAAAGTTGCATGTAATTGTCGATTAATATTCGTAATATCGACATCATCCTTATCAATCAAAATAATTTTTCCAACACCACTGCGGGCTAAAGCATCAACTGCTTGCGCACCAACCCCGCCAATACCAACAACAGCAACGCTTGCTCCTTTTAAGATTGCTAAGCCTTCTGCTCCAATCGCTAATTCTAATCGTGAAAATTGATTTAACATAACAAACCACTCTTTCTCTTATCGCACTTCAAAAAAATAAGACAATTACACACGTGTGTAATTGTCTTATTACCGGAAATGCCGTGGCCTTTTAAAAAGCCTGCTCTCGCAGGTGGGTAATCTGCTTCTACCTTTAGGATTCTTTTGCTGCTCGTCGCGAACAACGAGTCAGTCAATAGCGTTCAACACCAGATGAAGACTCCAATTTCCCGTCTAAAAACTGTTAGGTTTTTAAATAACTCACGCACATTCCAGAGAGTGCTTTCGCATAAATAGATTATACCACCCTTACGGATAACTGTCACTATTTTTGCATAAATAATTTCAAAACTATACTTTCGTTGTAATTTCAAACGCTGCTCGCAAATGATCAACATACACTTTCTCAACGAATTTGTGTGTTTTTACATATGGAATGAGTGCTTGCTTCAATGTTCCCGTGCCCTTGCCAAAAACAATTTCAACTGGCGTCGCTGCTTTTTGACGCTGTAAAAAGCTATCAATTGCTATCTTTGCCTCAACAACTGTTGAACCGTGCAAATCTAACGTTGCGATTTGCTTCGTTGAAACATGTTTTTGATCATAGCTCACTTGCCGTTTCGCGACAACTGGTGCCTCAATCATCCGCACAAGTTGACTTGGTTGAATCGTCATTTTCATTCCCGATTTCAACTGTACTTCATAGCCGATTTTCAATTTTTTGATAATCACAACTTGAATCGGTTCAAGTTGTGGCTGTAACTGAATCCATGCACGTTGTAATTTCATCTTAAAACCATGATTTGAACGGATTATGCATCCGTTCTTGACCGATTGTTGTTGGCATGCCATGACCAGGTAAGACTTTCACTTGATCGCTAAACGTCGCAAAAATCCGCTTTAAACTCGCTTGGTGGTGAGCTTCGTTACTCGTTGGGAAATCAAAGCGTCCAATCGAACCACTAAACAGCACATCGCCACTAATTAACACGAAATCTTGATTCACGCTGAATACCGTTGAACCCGGTGAGTGTCCTGGCGAATGCCAAAACTGAACAGTAAACTGATTAATTTCAATTTGCCCTTCACTCCCCTTCAACACTTCAGGTTTACTTGCAAGCGTAATCGTCCCTAAATTAGCTTTGGGATTCACAAAACAGTTCGCATCTTTTTTATGGATATAGACAGGAATTTGATACGCTTCAACAACTGTATCAACCTGAGCAATATGGTCATAGTGTCCATGAGTTAATAAAATCGCTACCGGTGTTAACTCATGTGCTTTCAACACTTGTTGCAACCGTGGTAACGTTACTCCAGGATCAACGATTAATGCCTCATTCAGCTCATTATAAATAACATAAGTATTTTCCCCTAATACCGGTTCAGTAACCGTTAAATACTTTGCCATTATGCTTGGTACATATGTGCGTGGTATGCCGCCCCGATCACACCTGCATCATTTCCTAACGTCGCTAATTCAATTTTCACCCCATTAGTTGCTGCTGCAAAAACACTTTCATAATAGTACTTCGCAACTGTATCAATAATAATATCTCCGGCTTTGCTCACGCCACCACCAATGACAAAAACTTCTGGATTCGTAATAACTGATAATGTTCCCATTGCCTTCGCTAACGTCTGAGCAAAATAATCAACCACTTGTAACGCTAATACATCGTGATTTTTTGCTGCATCAAAGACATCTTTAGCAGTTAATGGTTGGAAATCAGCTAAAGTTGTTGGTGCATTATGTGTTTGTAACATTTTTTTTGCTACCCGGACAATTCCTGTTGCTGATGAAATTGTCTCTAAACATCCAGCCTTGCCACAACCACAAGTAAACGTGTAGTCGGTTTCACTTACAACTGGCATGTGGCCAATTTCACCACCGGCACCTGCAAAGCCACGAATAATTCCGCCATCAGCAATGACACCACCGCCAACACCAGTCCCAAGGGTAATCATCACCACATTTGCTGCACCTTTCGCACCACCTTGCCACATTTCACCTAACGCTGCAACATTCGCATCATTATCAAGAATAACTGGTAACTCCATCATGCTACTAAATTTTTCAGCAACATTAAAGCCACCAAAGCCACCAAGATTTGCTGCCATTGACATCATTCCATCAGGTTGAACTGGCGCCGGGACTCCCATTCCAATTGCTTTAATTTCACTTTTCGCAAGCTGTAATTCAGCTAATTTCGCCTCAATTGATGCTTGTAAATTCGGTAAAATTTGAGCACCGTGATCTTCTGTTACAGTTGGCACTTCCCATTTTGTTTCAATTTGACCATCGACAGTTAAAATTGCCACCTTTGCTGTTGTTCCACCTAAATCAATTCCAATAATCTTTGCCATTTTAATTCAACCTCCAATAATATTTTCAAAATAAAAAGTTTTCTTTTAACTCCTATTAATAATAATCGTTAAATTCACTTTTGGCAAGCGCTATCGCATATTTAGCGACCATTTTCGCTAAAAAAATAAAATCGCTTTCACTTAGGTTTTGGGCAAGAAAAAAAAGCTCCGAAGAGCTTTTTTATTAGTCTAAATATGGATCAGTTGAAGCTTCAATTGTTGCTTTTAAAGTCGTAAATGATTTTGTCATTTTCGCTTGGTCAACAGCATTTAAGTTTAACTCAATTACTTCTTGAATTCCGTCACGTCCGATGATTGCTGGTGTACCAATGTATGCACCCTCACATCCGTATTGTCCTTCTAAAAGTGCAGATACAGTTAAGATTGAATGTTCGTCATTTAAGACAGCACGAACAACACGTGTTAATGCCATACCAATTCCGTAGTATGTTGCACGTTTACGCTCAATGATGTGGTAAGCCGCATCACGTACGTTTTCGTAAATTTCTTGTAATTGACCTAAATCTAATTCTTCGCGCTCATCAACTAATTCTAAAATTGGTTTTGTTCCCACATATGTGTGAGTCCAAGGTACGAATGAAGAATCTCCGTGCTCAGCCATGATGTAACCGTGAACGTTACGTGGGTCAACATTTAAGTGCTCCCCAATCATGAAACGTAAACGTGCAGTATCTAATGTAGTTCCTGATCCGATTACGCGTGATGCTGGTAATCCAGAAACTTTTTGCGTTACGTAAGTCATGATATCAACTGGGTTTGAAGCAACTACGAAAATTCCATCAAATCCTGAAGCCATGATTTGTTCAACGATTGAACGCATGATTTTAGTATTTTTTGAACATAAGTCTAAACGAGTTTCTCCTGGTGCTTGTGCTGCTCCAGCAGTGATAACAACGATATCCGCTTCACCACAGTCGCTGTAATCTCCAGCCCAAATACGCATTTTACGAGGTGCGAATGCTAAACCGTGGTTTAAGTCCATTGCTTCCCCTTCAGCTTTGTTTTTGTCAAGGTCAACTAAAACTAACTCTTCTGCTCCACCTTGGTTTAATAATGAATAAGCAAAGCTCATCCCTACAAATCCTGTTCCAACTAATACGACGCGGCGTACATTTTTTTTCAATGACATAAGAAACACTCCGTTCTGTTTGGTTATAAAATTCAACCTAATTGTAGCATACGAGCATAGAGGTGAAAAGCAATATGCTTAAAGATTTATTAACTCATCACCTGCTTTTAAACATAAAGCGATTACATGTTTTTTTATTTGTTTTCAATGACTTTTTACGACTGGTTTTTTAATATTTCTAACACATTTGGATCGAATTGTTGGGCTCTAAACATAGCAATTTCTAATTTATACGGTGCAACTGTTCGTTTTTTATCTTCCGGATCAATTTGTACATATGGCGTCTCTAAAATTCGTGGTGCTTGAATCGGCAAGTCTGGATGGTGCACAATATAATTTAACGCCTCAAATCCAATTGTTCCAAAGCCAATGTTTTCATGGCGGTCTTTTTGTGCTCCACGGATATTTTTACTATCATTGATATGTAAGACGCTAATGCGCTCTTTTCCAATCAGCTGATCAAATTCCGCTAATACACCATCAAAATCATCAACTAAATTATAACCAGCATCATTGGTATGGCAAGTATCAAAGCAAACACTTAGAAGTTGGTTATGGGTTACCCCATCAATAATTCGTGCGAGTTCTTCAAAACTCCGACCACATTCCGTTCCTTTTCCTGCCATTGTTTCCAAAGCAATTTTGACATCAAACTTTGGATCTAATACTTCATTGAGACCTTGAATAATTGAGGTAATTCCCGCATCAACACCAGCCCCGACATGAGCACCTGGATGTAAAACAATTTGTTTCGCACCTAACGTCGCGGCACGTTCAATTTCTTGACGTAAAAACATCGTTGCCAATTCATATGTTTCTGGTTTAATTGTATTAGCAAGATTAATAATATAAGGTGCGTGGACAACCACATCTTCCATTGATAAACCATTCGCAATCATCAACGCTTGTCCAGCTTCCACATTTAATTCTGACATTGGTTTGCGGCGCGTATTTTGGGGCGCTCCAGTGTAGAGCATTAAAGCATTCGCCTCATAGCTTAGTGCTTCTTCAACTGAACCAACAAACATTTTCTTTCCATTCATCGACACATGTGAACCTAATTTAATCATCTATAATTCCTTCTTTCTGATTTCTTCTTACGTTTATTTTACCATATCACTTCGTAAATTACTTGTCCAACACATCGAAAAAAGCACTACTCTTACGAGTAATGCTTTTTTGCTTAGTATAATCCTTGGTGTGCTTTTGCTTTTGCTTTTCGGTCTTGACGCCCTGCTTGACGTGCTTCTTGACGACGCGATTTTTTCAAAGCTTCATCAGCTAAACGTTTACGTTTTGCTTTATAACCTGGTTTTACTTTTTTCCCTTTAACTTTCGGGGCAGCTAAATTTTGAATTTTAGTTTCTTTTTCATTCTTAGCTGTTAACCCACGTGATTCGCGACGTTGACGACTAATCACTTTCCACTCACCAGCTGAATTAACTTCTTGGTATGTGAATTCAACACCACGATCGCGTAATTTTTGAACTAATGGCTCTTCTGCCGGTTCAACAAGTGTGTACACAATCCCTTGATTATCAACACGTGCCGTACGACCTGAACGGTGAATATAGAAATCAAGATCTTTTGGTACTTCATAGTTAATAACATGGCTCACACCATCAATATCAATTCCACGAGCTGCAATATCTGAAGCAACAACGTATTGGAATTCTAAATTACGAACACGGCGTAACATTTGACGACGTTCACGTGGATTTAAATCACCATGTAATTCGCCAACTTTATATCCTTGTTCGCGTAAAAACGTCGCAACTTCACTTGCACTCTTACGTGTATTAGCAAAGACCATTGCTAAATAAGGATTGATGTTCGCAATGACATCAAGTAAAATCGCTGAACGCTCTTTTCGACGAACTGGTACAAGTACGTGTTCAATTTTAATTGGTGTTGCTTGTTTTGGCGTAATGCGGAAACTTTTTGCACCTGATAAATATTTTTGAATAAAATCACTTAATTGCGCCGGAATTGTTGCTGAGAACACGAGTAATTGTGCGTTGACACAAATACTTGCTAATTCATCGACTGCTTCTAAGAACCCAGTATCAAAAATCATATCAACTTCATCAACAACCATTGTTTTCGCAGTATAAATTTTCAATACTTTTTCCTTAACAACGATATCTTGAATTCGCCCTGGCGTTCCAATTACTAATTGTGGTTGTAAGTTTTCTTGACCTTCTTGATTTTTTAGTTTATTGACTAAACGATCACGATCAGTTCCACCAATTGCCAATAAGATGCGCACATCTTGATGACTAAAACGTGCTAATTCACGTGCACGTAACGTAATTTGTTCCGCTAACTCTCGCGTTGGCGCAATAATTACCGCTTGAACTTCATCACGAGTGACATCTAATTTCTCAAAAATCGGAATTAAAAATGCATGTGTTTTTCCTGTTCCAGTTGGTGCTTGTCCAATAACATTTTCACCTTTTAACGCGGCAGGAAACACTTCGTGTTGGATTGGGGTTGGAGTCACAAATCCAAGTTTGTCAATTGCTTTTTTGACATCTTTTTTAAAATTATAATCAGCATACTTTGTTTGCATTGCCATTCAATTTCACCTCATTCATTCTCAATCATAGTTGTTTTTTCCGTATCCACACCAGTGTGGACGCAAGTATCAACATGATAACTTGTCTATCATAGCGGAAAACCTCGCGCTTTTCAAGGATATTCACATGAATGATTAGGTTTTTATGATGAATTTTCAAAAGAGCAGATTTTATTTTTCAAAGACGGTATAATTAAAGCAATAATTCTCTTAAGGAAAGGTGCCTTTATTATGCAAGTTTTAAAAATTAGTCCTCGTGGATATTGCCATGGGGTTGTCTCATCATTAAATCTCGTAGTCCAAGTTGCTCACGACACCCAAACACCACGGCCAATTTATATTCTTGGACAAATTGTTCACAACCACCATCTCTCAAAAGCACTTGAAAGCCTTGGTGTCATTACCCTTGATGATTCAAATAAAAATCGTCTCCAACTCCTCGATACGATTGATCAAGGTACGATTATTTTTACTGCTCACGGCGTAAGTCCTGAAGTGAAAGCTAAAGCACTTGCAAAAGGGCTCAATACGATTGATGCTACTTGTATCGATGTAACTAAAACCCATGATTTTATCCGCGAATTTGTTGCTGATGGTTATGAAATTATTTACATTGGTAAAAAAAATCATCCTGAACCAGAAGGCGCAATTGGTATTGCCCCTGGTTTTGTCCACTTAATTGAAACCGCAGCTGATCTTGAATCGCTCGTGTTGACGACTGATAAAATCATGATTACTAACCAAACGACAATGAGTTTATGGGATGTCAGCAAATTAGCGACACACATCCAAACTAAATTCCCAACGGCACAATTCCACCGTGAAATTTGTACCGCGACTCAAGTCCGTCAAGAAGCGGTTGCTGCTCAAGCAAAACAAGCAGACCTCGTCATCGTTGTTGGTGATCCAAAAAGTAATAATAGTAACCGCTTGGCTCAAGTAGCAATTGAATTAGCTGATAAACCAGCCTATCGCATCGCGAATATTGCTGATTTAGATATTCAATGGTTACTCGAGCCCAACGTTGAAATAGTCGCAGTAACCTCAGGTGCATCGACTCCAACATTAATTACTCGTGAAGTCATTGCTTACCTTGAACAATTTGAAAAAGACGATGAAACAACTTGGCCAATCACACATCGTGTCGATTTAGTTAAACTGTTACCAAAAATTAAGCGCAAACAAAATAGCTAATAAAAAAGCGACTTCTCAAAACGGAAGTCGCTTTTTAGTTTAATCATTAATCTTCAAATACAACAACTTCATGCTTGTAGAAATAACGTAGTCCATAGTAAACTGGTATTCCTAAACTAACCATGAAGATAGCAAATAGCGAGACCCCAGGATTTGTGATTAACGATGACACTAAGAAGTACACACCACCAATAATCGCCACAATCGGCAAGAATGGATATAATGGTACTTTATAAGGGCGTACTAGCTCAGGTTGCGTTTTCCGCAATGAAATCACCGCAATAAATGATAAGACATAGAAAATCCAACTTCCAAAGACACCAACATCTGCTAAAAGTCCATATTGTCCAGTTAATGCCCATAAAATGGCAATAATACTCGTCCAAATTAATCCACCGACTGGTGTTTTATTTTCACGTGATAACTTTTGCAAGCTCCGGCTAAATGGTAAGCGGTATTCAACTCCTAATTGGTAAGCAACACGACTTCCCGCCATCATCACACCATTTAACGCTCCTAAAATTGAGACGAGTACTCCAATACTCGCAACAATTCCACCCCAATCGCCAAAGTACACTCCGAGTGTATCCGAAGCAATTGTTGAAGAAGCAAGAACTGTTTCCATATCAAATGTTGTTAAATAAGCAATGTTTACTAATGTGTAAATAAGCGTAATTGCTAATAACCCGAAAATAATTGCACGTGGTAAATCGCGTCCAGGATTTTTCATTTCACCAGCGATAGCACCGACATCGAACCAGCCACCATAAGCAAAGAACGCTTTTCCAATTGCCGTTCCTAATGTAACACCAATAATCGCAAACGATGTATTTTCAGGCAGTGATAAAGTTAAGTTACTAAACCCTACCGCTGTCGCATTACTATTCCCAAAAAATAGTCCCATAATCACGATTAACGCAATCGGTACTAATTTCCCAATTGTTGTCACGACTTGAATTCTTGAACCAAATTTAGCATTGATCATATTGATGATCATAATCCCAACAACTAACGTCACTGAGACGATTAATTGTGATGATATCCCTAAAATAGTGGCTGGTAAGCCGAAGAATGGGACAAATGTTTCCGCAAAAATAATTGAGAACACCCCAATAACTGAAGGGAAGAAGATCACACTCAGCATCCAGCCACACGTGCCACTCACCAAATCCCCAAAACTAATGCGTAAATATTCAATAATTCCTCCAGTTTTAGGAATTGCTGCTGCTAATTCGGAAACTGTCATCCCCGCAGCGATTGTGATTAACCCACCGACAAACCAGGCAAGAATTGATAAAATTGGCGATTGCGTAATCGCCAGTGTCCCTTGCGCCTGGAAGAAAATTCCTGAACCAATAACCATTCCGACAACCATCGAAACCGCAGTCCAAACACCAAATTGTTTTTGTAATCCACTCATATTTTTTCCTCCTTAAAGTCACGATCTTTTGGTAATAAAAAAATCAGAAACACTTCGGACTGCCGAAGTGTTTCTGATTATCCCCTAGTATATTGGAGGCTCAAATCCCTTCGACAATGCACGAAAAGGATTTGAACCGAAAATGGTCTAAATCCTACTGCTTCCAATAAAAGTAAAAATGAGCTGTATGTAATTGTGTTACGTGTGTTGTTGCAGTTGTATTCATAATTCATACACCTCTTTCAAAAGATTTCTTCACTATTATAGTATAAAGTACTTTTAATTGCAAATAAAAAAAGGAGAAAATTGCAATTTTCTCCTTTTTCAGCTTGACTACTGTTCAAATTGACTGAGATACAGTTCTGAATACAGTCCATTTTCAGCCAACAATTGCTCATGCGTACCACTTTCAACAACTGTCCCTCGCTTCATTACTAAAATAATATCAGCATCCTTAATTGTTGATAACCGGTGTGCAATGACAAAACTCGTCCGATTTTGCATTAATGTTTCCATGGCGCGTTGAATTAAGACTTCAGTCCGCGTATCGACGCTACTTGTCGCTTCATCTAAAATTAAAATTTTCGGATTAGCTAATAACGCACGTGCAATCGTTAATAATTGTTTTTGTCCTTGCGAAATGTTCGTGGCATCTTCATTTAAAATAGTATCGTAACCTTCTGGCATCGTGCGCACAAATTCATCGACATGTGCTGATTTCGCCGCTTCAACAATTTCTGCATCACTTGCGCCTGATTTACCGTAAGCTAAATTATCACGAATACTCCCCGTAAAGAGCCAAGTGTCTTGCAAGACCATCCCAAACGTTTGGCGAAGATTATGACGGGTAATTTCATCAATCTTCACACCATCAATCGTAATCGCACCACTGTTCGTTTCGTAAAAGCGCATGAGCAAGTTGACCAATGTCGTCTTCCCAGCTCCAGTCGGACCAACAATTGCCACTTTTTGCCCTGCTTTAATCGTAATATTTAAATCTTTCATCAGTAATTTATTTGGATTATACCCAAAATCAACATGATTAAAGGCAACATTTCCTTCAACTTGGGTTAATGTCTTTGGTTCACTTGGATCAGCAAGCTCTTCAAGTTCATCTAACAACTCAAAAACCCGCTCTGCAGCAGCTAATGTCGACTGAAAGATATTCGAAATATTGGCAATTTGATTAATTGGTTGGGTTAATTGACGTGAATATTGAATAAAGGCCTGAATATCACCAATTTGAATAACTTGTTGAATCGCTAAGATTCCACCAACTAACGTAATTAACACATACCCAACATTCCCAACGAAATTCAGAATCGGCATTAAAATTCCGGAAATAAATTGTGATTTCCACCCTGATTGATAGAGCTCATCATTCGTTTTCTGGAATTTATCCAGGGCTTGTTGTTCTTGACCAAACGCCTTCACAATATGATGACCTGTATACATTTCTTCAACATGACCATTTAACTGGCCAAGTGAACGTTGTTGTGCAATAAAGAACTTTTGCGCCCGACTAATAATCGGACGAATAATCAAAAGTCCAGCTAGCATACTCGCAACACTAATCGCCGTTAATAACCAGTTAATCGTTGCCATCATCACAATTACTCCGACAATCATGATGACTGATGAAATCAACTGTGTTAATGTTTGTTGCAATGTTGTACTGACCGTTTCAATATCATTAGTAATCCGACTCAGCGTTTCGCCATTCGTATGCGTATCAAAATAATTAAGTGGCAACTTGGTAATTTTGGCATTGATTTCTTCACGCATATCATAGACGGTATTTTGCGCAACTCGCGCCATAATATATTGTTGGAAATAGGCAAAAATGGCACTTAATACATATAACAATGTTAACCACACTAAAATTGTCACAAGTGCATTCAAATCAACTGCCCCACCAGGTACACCTTGCATAATTGCTAATGACCCATTAAATAAGACTGTTGTCGCATTTCCTAAAAGTTTCGGGCTGAAAATCGCAAAAATCGTACTTAAAGTTGCTGCGACTAAAACGAAAATCATTCCCATTTTCCGAGCGCGGAAGTAGCTAATTAGCCGCCGTGCTGTCCCCGAAAAATCTTTAGCTTTATCTGTGCCAACAGCAATGGCTCCACGCCCCATTGGCCCTCCAGGGGTCATTTGCGGTTGTTTTTGTTGGATTTTACTCATGCTAACTCCTCCTGTGACAATTGTGAATACGCGATTTCTTGATACACTGGACATGTTTGTAACAATTCGGTATGTTTGCCTTGACCTACAATCCGTCCTTGATCAAGGACGAGAATTTGATCGGCATCTTTGATTGTTGAAATTCGCTGTGCCACAATAATCATTGTCGCTTGCTGTTCCATTGATTTTAGTGATTGGCGTAATTTCGCATCAGTTTTAAAATCTAACGCTGAGAAGCTATCATCAAACAAATAGACTCCGGCTTGACGAACGAGGGCACGAGCAATCGACAAGCGTTGTTTTTGCCCCCCTGAAACATTACTTCCTCCTTGAGCAATATGCGAATCAAAGCCTTCACGCATCTGACTAATAAACTCAAATGACTGTGACAACTTTGCTGCTTGCTCAACTTCTTGCATCGTGGCCTCACTTTTCCCATAACGAATATTTTCGCTCACCGTCCCACTAAATAGGACTGCTTTTTGCGGAATATACCCGATAGTTGAACGTAACGTCGTTTGCGAGAGGTGGCGAATATCAATGTCATCAAGGAAAATTTTCCCATTCGTCGGGTCATAAAAGCGCGTAATTAAATTGAGCAATGTTGATTTTCCCGACCCAGTTCCACCGATAATTGCCGTCACTTCCCCTGCTTTCGCTTCAAACGAAAGATTACTTAACACCGCCTCTTCTGCTTTGGGATACGCAAAAGAAACTTGTTCAAATCGAATTGTGCGAGCTTGTGCCACTTGTGGCAAGTTGGTTTCGACTTGCGGATCAACAATTGAATTTTCCGTTTCAATGACTGCCTGAATTCGATTCGCCGAAGCAATCGCCCGTGGGAGCATTGAAAACACCATCGAAATCATCGTCACAGAAAATAAAATTTGACCAACATATTGAATAAAAGCCATTAATTCGCCAACCGCCAAAGTATTTTCACCAATTCGTCCTGCTCCTAACCACAAAATGACAATCGTACTTAAGTTAATAACTAACGACAACGTTGGCATTAATAACGCAATAATCTGATTGGCTTGAATCGATGTTTGCGTTAAATCTTGATTGGCTTGTTCAAAGCGAACTTGTTCATGTTGTTGTTGGTTAAATGCCCGAATTACCCGCACACCGGTAAGGTTTTCACGAAAAATCAAATTCACTTGATCTAATTTTTTTTGAATTGTTTGGAACAACGGTAATCCTAACCAACCAATCACAACAATAATTACAACGACTACCGGTAAGATAACGACTAAAATTAATGACATCCGTTGATCTTGAACAATTGTCATAATAATCCCACCAATCATCATCATTGGTGCCATTAACATCATCCGCAACATCATCAATACAACTTGTTGGACTTGGGTAATATCATTTGTCGTCCGTGTCAGTAACGACGCTGTCCCAAATTTATTGAATTCGGCCAATGAAAAACTTTCAACTTTATGGAAAACTTTTTCACGTAAAATCGTACCTAATCGCGCTGAAAGTTTCGAAGCTTGAAAAGCGGCAAAAATTGTACAAGTCGTTCCAAAAATGGCAATCAGTAACATAAAACCACCATAACGTAAAATATAACTGATATCACCGTTAACAATCCCAAAGTCAACAATATTGGCCATTAAACTTGGCAAAAGCAATTGACTCATCGCATTTGCAAAGGTTAAGACGAAGATTCCGACGATAATGAACCAATACGGCTTTAAATTTTTTAACACCTTCCACATCCTATTTGCCTCCTGTAACATAATTGTTAATTTCTAAGTTTTTTCCTAGTTTTTCAAGCATTTTTTCTAATTGCTCTAACTCTTTCATCGTAAATCCCGCAAACATTTTCGCTTCTAGCAACCCTAGTGCGGCTTTGACCTCTAACGCTTTTTCATGACCATATGCAGTTAAATACAGGCGGATTTTCCGATGATCATCCGCATCATTTTGGCGGATAATTAATTCACTTTTTTCCATCCGTTGTAATATCGTCGTTAATGTTGCTGCTCGCAACGCTACCCGTTCACCCAATTCTTTTTGCGTGATTCCCGATTCAATCAGCAAGCTAAATAAAATCGGTGGTTGGCCTGGAAAAATTCCAATCGGTTCTAATACCGCATGAGCTAATTGTCCATGCAAACGTATCACGCGATAATAACTCATTATTAATTGATGTAATTTTTCTGTTTTTGGCATCTCTCCTACTCCCTTTCTCAATAGTTCCTTAGTTAGCTAATAGTTTCAGTCTAGCGATTTCACTTGATATAGTCAATGAAATTAATGATTAAAGTCAGTGAATTGTTGCTGAATGCAATTCCATCAAAAACAACTTTGGCCTTTACATTGTACTTTTGGTTCTATTTTTCCAAGTTACTCGTTGTTCCAAAGCTAACAAATATTTTTTCCGCTCAATTCCACTCGCATAACCAACTAGTTTGCCGTTTTTTCCAATTACCCGGTGACATGGAATAATAATTGCAACTTGATTCCGATGATTTGCACCACCAATCGCTCTGACAGCTTTAGGCTGTTGCATTTTTTTGGCGATATCACTATATGATACTGTAGTTCCATAGGGAATTGTTCCTAACGTTTGCCAAACCCGTTGTTGGAAATCAGTTCCTGGTTGTTGATATGGAACCGTAAACTCCGTCAATTCGCCACGAAAATACGCTGCTAACTCACTTTTTGCTTGATCAGTTATCGCATTCCGACGTAATTTTGCCGGTGGGATTTCACTAAACTTCACACCAACTACAACTGTTTCCGTCGCATAAATTTCAAGTAAGCCAATCGGTGTTTCTAAGCTATCATTCCAAATTTGTACCATAATTCATTCTCCTTTTCTCTTCTTTCTAACGCAAAAAAATCAGCCGATGGCTGATTTTTTTATGCTGTATGATAGTTGTGACGACGTTGGCGTTTCTTTGCTTTACGACGTTCAACACGTTTACTTAATTTACCAGTTTTAACTGTTACTACTTCCGACTCGTTCGCTTCAATCGTAATACACTCTTCAGTTTCACAATCAATTTCAACTTTCGCTTCTCCCTCATTTGCAATTGAAGCTAAGACGGCAATTAAAATTGCTGGGAAGAGTAAGACGGCAATCATCGGCACATCAGCAAATGTTTCCCAAGTTAATCCAAGCATTACCGCTGAAATCACGATTGTCAGTCCGCCTAAATAGAGACCGTGTTTTTGAACCGTTTTCATTGATGTCGTCGTAAATAATTCAGCAATGACATACCAAGCACCAACTGCAATAATTGGTAAAATCAATTTCACGCCAAACGTTTGCCACATCGCACCAAAAACATCCATGACTGTTACCGTTGAACCTTGCTGTAACAATCCAGCTACTTGTAATAAAAAGGCAACAAATTGCGTCATAACTAAATAACTAATAATTGATAAAGTACTTGCTAAGATAAATAGTCCAATTACGAACCATGTTTGTTTTTGATTTTTCATATTTAAAAGCTCCTTTAATTTGCACTTATGCCGTAGCGAATAAATGACTTAGTTTTTTTGTAACCGTAACTTTATCCCCATTCACCTTTGGTCTCGCAGTAATCGCATAGCACATAACTTCCCCAATATGTAACTCGCGCTTTTCCTCAACCTCAAAGTATTGGTCGATAAATGTTAATTTTTCTGTTTGTTTGTGATTGACAATTGTATTTTCTTCATGTACTAATGTTTGAATCCAAGCAACAATCATGTGAACCCCTCCTGTTTTATTTATTTTTTTCACAAGTCTTAGTATACAGCCTCGCTTTGAAGATGATTTGAACCCAATTTGAATTTCATGTGAATTTTCTCATCAAAAAAAAGGTGTTTTCACACCTTTTCTTGACTAATAGTTGACTGCTGCCGGTTTAATGTTCTCGACTTGATCCGCACTACACGGTGTCACTCCATAAACCATTTGACAATTTGGACATTGATCAACATAAGTGACCATTGTAAACTCAGTTGCACATGCTTGACATGTTAACTCATGAGCCTTTGGCATTTGAGCCGCGTCCATACCTTTCAAACGTACTTTATCAACAATTGCTTTTCCGCCTTTTTGCGGTGTTCCACATCCACAAGCCATTACGTATTCCTCCTAAAATTATTGTTTCTTCTATCATACCATATCAAGATTAAATTTTACTCATTAACACAATTAAAAATCACCTTTAGTCCTTTTTCAAGCTCGCAAAAGCAGCACTAAATGCATTCCCTTGCGGTTTTGGTTGTGCTTTTTGTAAATATTTATTAACATCTTGACGCGTCGCTTTTGTTTGCTTGCCTTGTTGTTCTTTTCGTTTTTTAAAAGCACTCATTTTCTCGCGATAACCACATTGACAAACGAAAATTTGACCATCACCCTCACCATGAAGACTTAATTTTTTATGACATTCAGGGCAACGAGCATTTGTTACTTGAGACACGCGTTTTTTCGTCCCACATTCACGATCAGAACAAACAAGCATTTTCCCACGTTTGCCATTCACTTCAAGCATGCGCTTGCCACAAGTCGGGCAACTTGCATGTGATAAATTATCGTGCTTAAATGTTGCTTCCGCTGCTTTAATTTCACGAATTGTTTCTTGCGTATATTGACGAATTTCGGTTAAGAATGCTTGTTTCGCTAATTTCCCTTCCGCAATTTGTCCTAATTTTTGCTCCCACTGTGCCGTTAATAACGGTGAACGTAAATCTTCTGGTACTAGTTTGAGTAATTGTCGACCTTTACTTGTCGCACGAATTCCTTGTCCTTGTTTTTCAATCACGAAGCTTTTAAATAATTTTTCGATAATATCCGCTCGTGTCGCAACTGTTCCTAAACCGCCAGTTGTTTTTAACGTCGCTTTTAATTCTTGGTTTGCCCCTTGTGCATATTGACTTGGATTTTCCATCGCTGTTAATAGCGTCGCTTCGGTAAATAATGCTGGTGGCTTTGTAACTCCCGTTGTTTGTTTCCAATTAACTTGAGCAACTTCGGTATTTTTGGTAAATTGTGGCATTTCTTGCGTCTGTTCTTGCTCACTTGGACGTTCAACTGCTCGCCATCCAGCTTGAATCATGCGCTCACCTTTTGCTAAGAAACGTTGCGTTCCGACTTCAACGCTAACTGTTGTTTCTTCTTTTTGCGATGCTGGTGAAAGCACTGCTAAAAAGCGTTGCACAATTAAATCGTAAATCCGACGTTCTTGATCTGATAACGTACTTAACTGTGGTTGTTGCTCAGTTGGAATTAACGCATGGTGATCACTCACTTTCGCATCATTCACATACTGCTTCTGATTTTGGAACGGTTTTGCTAAAATTTTACGTGCATGTTCAGCAAACATACCAATTTGGAGCGTTTCGACACGTTCTTTTAGCGTTGCAACCAAATCTTGTGTTAAGTAGCGTGAATCTGTTCGTGGATAGGTTACTAATTTATGTTGTTCATACAAACGTTGCGTATAACCTAATGTTTCTTTTGGTGAGTAGCCATAGCGCTGATTAGCAACTCGCTGCAACTCTGTTAAGTCATAAAGTGCCGGTGCGTAACTTTGCTTAATTTTCGTTTGCACATCAGTAATTTTTACCGGTTTATTCAACAATTGTTGTTGTAATGCCTCGATTTTTTCCGCTTCAAATGTACGAATTGTTTGCCCTTGCGCATTGACCGCTGTAAATTTGGTTTGTCCAATTTGCAATTGTAAGCCATAATATGTCTGCGGTTGGAATGCTTGAATTTCAGCTTCACGTTGCGCAATTAATGCCAAAGTTGGGGTTTGTACACGTCCACATGAAAGTTGCGCATTATACTTCGTTGTTAAGGCTCGCGTCGCATTAATCCCAACGAGCCAATCTGCTTCAGAACGAGCAACGGCAGCTTGGTATAAGTTTTCATATGCTTTTGCTGGCTTTAAATTTTTAAAACCATCTAAAATCGCTTTATCCGTGACTGATGAAATCCATAAACGTTTCATCGGTTTTTTGACACCGGTTTTGGCAATGATCCAGCGTGCCACAAGCTCACCTTCTCGTCCAGCATCAGTGGCAATCACAATTTCATTCACATCACTTCGCTTCAATTGGGCTTGGACGACATTAAATTGTTTTCCCGTTTGCTTCATCACGACTAATTTCATTGGTTCGGGTAACATCGGTAATTGCGTTAAATCCCATTGTTGGTATTTTTTATCGTACACTTCAGGATCAGCTAATGTCACTAAGTGTCCTAGCGCCCACGTCACAATATGTGTTTTTCCTTCTAAATATCCATTTCCACCTTGTTGACAACCTAACACACGGGCTAAATCACGGCCAACAGATGGTTTTTCTGCAATGACAACTGTTTTCATTTGTTTCCTCCATCGCTTCATTTGTTTTACAAGTGAAGATTCAGTTTATTATAACATAAAAAAAGTCAAAAAGAACAGTCCTTCACCTACTGGAAGCTGTTCTTTTTTGTTGTTATCCGTTTGACTTCAACTGATGAGCTTGGACCACTGGTTGTGAATAGAGTACACCTTGATGGGTCATTAAACCGAGTTGTAATTGCGGATAACGTGCAAGTGCGGCCTCAACACCAAGCGTTGCTAAGGCTAAACCGTACGGTGTGGTCACATTTACGAGACCAATTGTCGACGTTCTTGGTACCGCCCCAGGAATATTGGCAACCGCATAATGGATAACACCATCAACTTCAAACGTTGGCTGTTCATGTGTCGTTGCTTGTGTAATCGTTTCAATACAACCACCTTGATCAATAGCAACATCAACGACAACACTCCCTTTTGGCATTAAAGCGATCATCGCACGACTAACAACTTTCGGTGCACTCGCTCCTGGAATCAATACGGCACCAATCAATAAATCACAAGTCCGGAGCGCTTGTGCAATCGCCGTTGGACTACTAAAGCAAGTTTGAATTCGTCCACCAAAATACGCATCAATTTCTCTTAACCTTGGAGCACTGACATCAAACAAACTCACTTTCGCACCTAAACCAACAGCGATAATTGCGGCATTCATCCCAACGACGCCACCACCAATAATCACAACTTCACCTTTCGACACACCAGGAATGCCACTTAATAATACGCCACGCCCTCCAGTTGGTGCTTCAAGAAAATGAGCACCAACTTGAACTGCCATTCTTCCCGCTACTTCGCTCATCGGAGCTAAAAGTGGTAAACTGCCATCGGCTAATTGGACCGTTTCATAAGCGATTGCGGTTACTTTGTGTGTTAACAATTGCTTGGTCAGTTCTAGATTTGCAGCTAGATGTAAATACGTATAAATAATTAACCCTGGACGGAAAAATTGATATTCACTCACAAGTGGTTCTTTAATTTTAACAACTAATTCCGCTTCATCCCAAATTGTCTGCTGACTATGCAATTGCGCTCCGGCTTGGCGATATTCTGCGTCCGTAAACCCACTCCCCAAGCCAGCACCACATTCAACTAGTACCGTATGACCTGCATCACAATATTGTTTCACTGCATCTGGTGTCAGTCCTACCCGATATTCTTGATTCTTCAACTCTTTTGGTACCCCGATTTTCATTTCGATCCCACCCTTTCAATCACTTCACTCGCGCACAACTGGCTACTTACCCACTTCATGTCACGAAATTGCCTTCATTCTACCATGTTCGCACACAAATGCAAGGAAAACAAAAAGCCAGTTCAAACGGAACTGACTTTTTTATGCTAACGACGCATCAAAGCCTCGATTTCTTCAATTGTCACTGGAATAGTTGCAGATAAGTTGCGACATCCCGTTGCTGTCACTAAGAGATCATCTTCAAGGCGAATCCCAATTCCTTCTTCAGGAATGTATAAACCAGGTTCATTTGTAATCACCATTCCTGCTGTGAGCGCTTGTTTATAATTACTCACATCATGCGTATCTAAGCCAAGGTGATGACCAATTGAATGAATATAATATTGTGAAATTTGACTTTTTTCAGTAATTAAACCAATCGCTAAACAACCTTCAGCAAGTTGATCACTCGCAATTTGATTCAATTCACTTAACGTTATTCCCGGTCGAACTGCTTGTTCAACTGCTACCATTGCTTTTAAAACAATTTCATAAATTACTCGTTGCCGCTTACTAAAGGTACCATTAATTGGAAAAGTTCGGGAAATATCGGCATTATAATAGTCGATTTGGGCTCCTAAATCAAACAACACCAGTTCACCATCGTTGAGCACTTGGTTGTTCTCATTGTAGTGTAAAATTGTCGCATTTTTTCCACCTGCACAAATTGTTGGAAAAGCAAAATCAGTTGCTCCACCTTGTTTCAACGTAAAATCAAAATACGCCTCAACCTGATTTTCGGTCATTTCTGGCTTTATTTCCTGGGCCATTGCCAAAATCCCTTGTTTAGTCAACTGAATTGCTGCTTCAATTTTTTCAATTTCCGCTGGTGATTTCACCATACGAAGTTGTGCTAAATCAGCTTGGGCATCTTTAATCAATACACTTGGATAAGCTTTCTGAATCACTTGCGCAAACTTTTGGGCTGCACTTGGTGACGTTTGTAAGCTTTGTCGCTCCAAATCAAATTGACAACTTTGCACTTTTTGACGATTAAAATAGTTACCGATAAAAGTTTCTAACTCATCTAAATAGCGAACATCACTAATTCCACTTTGTGCTTGAACTTCAGCAGCTGTGATTGTTGCGCCAATCCACCGGGCCATTTCTGGGTTTTCACGCTCGATAAAAACCGTTACGGTTTCGCGTTCCGCCTTAGTGATAACGACAACTAAGTTCGGTGCTGTTAGCCCTGTTAAATAATAAAAATTACGATTGGGTGTGAACGGATACATTTCATCAGCACTTTTCACCGGTGCCTCCCCCGCAAAAAAGATACTCACACTTTGCGTTGGCATTAATTCACAATAGCGTTGGCGATTATCTTGCCACATTGTCTGTTTCATCATTTTTTATTCCCCTTTTTTTCTTTTTGTTGCTTCCAATTCAGGAT
>JBOFQK010000335.1:0-1315 GCA_051660865.1 Culicoidibacterales bacterium
TTACGATTTCAGGGTTAATGTCTAAAAACACTTGCATGCCTAAATTTTTGGCTTCATGTAATAACACCCGATACTGTTCTAACTGTTGTTGGGCAATCGCTAAATCAGGATCTGCTTCTAAAAACGAAGTGAAAATCCGTGTGTAACCAAGTGCCGCCGCTTTTTTAAGATAGGCACTATTTTGTGCGTAACTACTTTGTAATGGATAAATACTAATTCCTAAACTCATCTTACTCTTTCCCTTCTTCTGCTAAAACTAATTTTGCTTCTTGACGTTCCATTAACCGGATGAACGGGAAGTAAATCATGACCGCAACGCTAATATTGAATGTTGCTAACGCCGCTCCCGTCCAGTGCATTCCCGTTGCAAAGAAGGCGCGTAATACTGGTGGTGTTGTCCATGGCACAGTTGCGACAACTGGATGCACAAGGCCAGCATCAACCGCTAAATATGAAATTGCTCCTAATACGGCTGGAACACAGATGAACGGGATCATAATTACGGGATTTAAGACGATTGGTAACCCGAAAATGACTGGTTCATTGATATTAAATAATCCGGTTGGTCCTGCTAGTGAAAGTAACACTTTATGCCGTTTGCGGTTTGAGATAAACATGGCAATTAACAAGGCAATTGTACAACCTGCTCCTCCCATATACACAAAGGCCGCGATAAATTCTGGCGTGACAATATTATATTGTGACCAATCCGTAATTCCTTGGGCATACATTTCGATATTTTCCATTCCGTATGGTGCTAATGCCGCACCAGCAATTGGACCGATAATATTCGTTCCATGGATTCCAAAGAACCATAAGAATGATACGAGCGTTGGAATCGCAATCGCCGCGAAAATATTATTTGTGAAGCCACGTAATGGTGTCGCAATGACGGTTGTAATTAAATCGTTTAATGATTGACCACCTGTCAGTGACGTAATCGTAAATGTGATAACTCCAAAAGCAATAATTGTTAAGGCAATTGGAAATAACGTTGAAAATGACGCACTTACTGCTGTTGGTACTGAACTTGGCATTTTAATTTTTAATTGCTCAACGCCGTTTAAACGATGTAACAATTCAACTGAGAGTAACGCAACGATCATACACGTAAATAGTGATGTCGCACTAAAGCTTGAGTAGTTGATCCAACCGTAAACTGGTTCACTCACTTCACCAATTGTAATCAGTGGCATCCATGGTACAGTAATTAAATACGCTGAAACCGCAACTGCTGCTCCTTCATGGCCTTTATGACCATATTCGCGCCACAGTGATTGTCCCACCGACAAGCAGACGAGTAAGCCATACATGC
>JBOFQK010000336.1:0-2831 GCA_051660865.1 Culicoidibacterales bacterium
TCGTTCCCACATCGCAAAATCACAATCTGGGTAGCGACTACAACTGAAGAACAGTTTCCCACGGCGTGTTTTCCGTTCAACAATTTCACCTTCTTGGCATTTCGGGCACGTTACTCCTGTTGATTTTGGCGGTTCTTGCGCTTTTTTCTGGATATAGGTACATTCTGGGAAGCCACTACATGCTACAAATTCACCAAAACGTCCACGGCGATACACTAACGGCTTTCCACATTCAGGACACGGTTCACCCGTTTCACGCGGTGGAACTTTTTCCATATTTTCATAAGCATTCTCAACCAGTGGGGCAAAGAGCGCATAGAATCGTTGCAAGAATGCAAGTGATTCTTCCTCACCATGGGCAATCAAATCAAGATCATGTTCCATATTGGCCGTATACTCAACGTTGATAAAGTTTTCAAAAAATTCTTTTAACTTATCAGTCGTCAATGTCCCTTGGTACGTCGGTTTGAAGCGTTTTTCTTCTAATTGTACATACCCACGAGCCACAATTGTTCCTAAAATTGCCGTATACGTTGATGGTCGCCCAATCCCGAGTTCTTCTAACATTTTAATTAAAGTTGCTTCACTAAAGCGAGCTGGTGGATTTGTAAAATGTTGGGCCGGCATAACCGCTTGCGCTGCTAACACCGTTCCGACTTCTAATGGTGGCAATTGCTCCGATTTCGTCGCTTCATATTCACCATAGACCGCTAAATACCCATCAAAAGCTGGGACGCTGCCGTTAACACTCAATTCGTAGCCGTTATTATCAAAAATAACTTTCGTCGTTTGACTTTGAGCATCAGCCATTAACGCGGCAATTGTCCGTGACCAAATAAATTTATACAGTTTAAATTCACTCGGTGTCACATATTTTTTAATACTGAGCGGTGTCCGCGTAATATCAGTTGGTCGAATCGCTTCATGGGCATCTTGGGCATTGTCTTTCACTTTTCCGCCACGAACCGTCCCAACATAGTTTTTGCCATACGTTTCTTCAATATAAGCAAAGGTTGGATTGACGAAGTTTTCCGATAAGCGGGTTGAATCGGTACGCATATACGTAATTAATCCAACTTGTTCAGCTTCTAATTGGACCCCTTCATACAGTTTTTGTGCTAATTGCATCGTTCGTCTTGCCGCAAACCCAAGTTTGTTCGCTGCTTCTTGTTGCAATGTTGACGTTGTAAATGGTTGTTTTGGTTGCTTCTTCGTTTTACGTTGCGTCACTTTCGTAATCGTGTAGTCAGGACCAAGGGCTTGTAAAACGGCTTTTGTTTCCGCTTCATTCGCTAACGCTAATTTTTTGCCAGCATATTTAGTAACATCGGCTTTAAATTCGGCTTCACCAACTGCAAATTGCGTTGCAATGTCCCAGTATTCACGGGGCACAAACGCTTCAATTTCACGTTCACGTTCAACAATTAATTGCAAAGCAACTGATTGTACGCGACCGGCACTTGGGCTTTTAATTTTATTTTGTAATAAACGACTTAATTTAAAGCCGATAATCCGGTCTAATAAGCGCCGTGATTCTTGCGAATGCACTAAATTCATATCAATTTTGCGTGGTTGTTCAAAGGCAGCAAGGACCGCATCTTTAGTAATCTCATTGAACACAACGCGGTTATCTAAATTCAGATCGAGTTTTAACACTTCCGCTAAATGCCAGCTAATCGCTTCTCCTTCGCGGTCAGGATCGGTTGCGAGATAGACGTTATCCGCTTTACGGGCAACTTTTTTCAACTCTTTAATCACATCTTTTTTTTCTTTACTTTCTTTATAATGAGGAGCGAAGTCATTTTCGACATCGATCCCTAAGCGTTCTTTTCCAGTTTTAGCGAGATCACGAATATGTCCTACTGAAGATAAGACAACAAAGTCTTCTCCTAAATATTTTTCAATCGTTTTCGATTTCGCAGGAGACTCGACAATTACTAAATTCTTCATTGTTTATTCCACCTTTGCGTCTTAAGTTTATAATAAAATGAATCCGATTCATCAATTTATGAATTTCTATTCAACACATATTATTAAAGCAAAGCGAAAAGAATGTCAACTAAAATTTATCATAACTTGCCTGAATTTGATGAAAATATTGGAATGGCACTGCTCCTGCTTCGACTAATTCATGACCACCGGCATACGCTTCATCCCCATAAATACCCGTCGCAATATAGACGTCACTACCGGACTCAAGGGCCATTTCCGCCGTAATCAGTGAACCACTTTTTGGCTTCGCTTGGATGACGACAATCGCCGGACTTAGACTCGCAATCAAAAAATTTCGTTCGATAAAACGCCATTTCGCAATTGCTGTCGTTGGTGGATATTGGGAAATGACGAGTTGTGTTTTACCCAAATGGGCTTTCAGTTGCTTGTGATAGTCACTTTTCGGATATATGAAATCATGCCCAAAGCCAAGAACGGCAATCGTTTTACCACCTTGAACGCAGGCTACTTGATGGGCTAAACTGTCAATTCCTTGCGCTAAGCCACTCACAACGACATAATCATTAGCCGCTGCACTTTGACAAATTTGGGTAGCGATTGCAATTGAATATTGATTAGGTACACGACTACCAACAACACTTAAACGGTTGCGGGTTGGTGCTAACAGGCTCAGATCCCCTTGGGCATACAAAACATTTGGCGCATGTGGGTTCGTCAGCCAACACGCCGGATAGTTTGAATCACCTTTGACAATCACTTCAAGCCCTCGTTGTTGACATTGAACTGTTAGTTGTTGCAGATAACTTTCGATTTGGACTGGTGTTTGTTGCAGATACCACGTTTGGTGTTTGCGAGTAAGTTTCGCACCCTGAAACACC
>JBOFQK010000337.1:0-4539 GCA_051660865.1 Culicoidibacterales bacterium
GGAGTGAACGCGGAAGTGGAAAAAGTGAAAAGTATTGTGCATATTGTTATGGGAATGGCGCATTTTTACAACCGACGATAACGAAAGCGCAGATGATTGCACGCGGAATCGATGGTATTAATCGGAGTAAGGCAAATAAATTTGTCAAGTGGGTTTTAGTGAAAAGCTATCCATTCCAACTAAATCAATTAGAACGTTGGCGCGATAAGTAACCAAGCTAATGATTGATCAGTCTAAGCCTAAAAAAACTAAAAAGGTCCAAAGCAAGTAAGCTTTTGGACCTTTTTTAATAACATTAATTTTTTGTTTCGGCATCCGGATTAGGATTATCATCTTCACCAGGTGGTGTATCAGCATCAACTGAAGGATCATCTTTATCGGCTGTGTTATCAGTTGAAGTTGAAGTTGAAGGATCATCTTTATCGGCTGTGTTATCAGTTGGAGTCGAAGTTGAAGGATCATCTTTATCAACTGTGTTATCAGTTGAAGTCGAAGTTGAAGGATCATCTTTATCGGCTGTGTTATCAGTTGAAGTCGAAGTTGAAGGCTCATCTTTGTCAGCTGTGTTATCAGTTGAAGTCGAAGTTGAAGGTTCAGAAGTTGAAGGTGATTCGTTAGATGGAGAATTGCTACAAGCAGCTAGGCTTAAGCTTAAAATAAATGCTATCAATAAACAGGTTGGTTTACGCATGAAAATGCCCCCTTCGTAAAAGTTATACTTTAACTATACGACTAATAAGGGTGATGTGTCAAAATTATTCGACTAATTCACCAATAATTGGCAAATCACCTAATACGCTTTGACCGTGAGGAGATTGATTAATGAAATCACTTAAATCTTGTCCAGCAGTTAGTCCGTTTTCGTGAACGCCATTAGCCCATTCAGAGACATTAGTGACATCATAAACAATGCCATTAATTGCCACGTAAGCAGCTTGGCCGTTTTTACCATTATATTGTGCAAGTTCAGTAAGTGTGAATGTGAGTAATTCCGTTGAAGTTGATTCGCTTGTTGAAGTTGAAACAGATGTAGCGGTTGTTTCTGAGTTGGAATTACAACCAGTCAAAAATACGAGTAATACAAGTAGTGGTATAATTTTTTTCATAGCCATTTTCCTTTCAGGCGGGAAATAATAATTTTGATAGCGTTAGTATGGCGAAATAATATTAAAAAAACAAGGGAATAAATACATAATTTTTAAAAAATAAAAAAGTGGTTGTATTTCTCGTTTCAATTCGATATAATAGTCAACGTAGTCAAGAACTACATTAAGTGAATACTAAAATACGTAATGGAAAGCAGAACACTGTTCTCACCTGATTCTAGCGCAAGCTGATAGGTTCGATGTCATTACAAGAACATACAGATTGTAAGTTCTTTCCTTGCGTATATTTGGGAAGAGCTTTTTTTGTTGCCTGAGGGTAGCAAAATAATTTTTTGGAGGTGCTCGCTATAAAACGTGCTAATAATCAACAACAACAACAAGATAAAACACTACTTAATGACAAAATTCGCTTCCGCGAAATGCGTGTAATTGATGGTGAAGGTGAACAATTAGGGATTCTTTCTCGCGATGAAGCATTAGCTTTAGCTGCAGAACGTAATCTTGACTTAGTGTGTGTGTCTCCAGACGCAAAACCTCCAGTTTGTCGTGTGATGAACTATGGTAAATTCCGTTTTGAGCAACAACGCAAGCAAAAATTGGCGAAAAAAAATCAAAAAGTTGTTACGATCAAAGAAGTGCGTTTGAGTCCTACAATTGATACTCATGATTTTGAAACGAAATTACGAAATGCAATTAAGTTCCTTGAAAAAGGTGACAAAGTAAAAGTTTCAATTCGTTTCCGCGGACGAGCAATCGCCCACACTAGCATCGGACGAGACGTGTTAATTCGCTTCTCAGAAGCATGCGAAGAAATCGCGACGGTTGAAGGACAAATCAAACTTGATGGTCGAAATATGTTTATGACATTAACGCCGAAAAAAGCGAATTAAGTAAGAGCAAAGGAGAAAACGACAATGCCGAAAATGAAATCTCATAGCGGTTTAGCAAAACGTGTTAAACGTACTTCAAGTGGAAAATTAAAGCGTGGACACGCTTACACTAGCCACTTAGCTGCTAACAAATCTCAAAAACAAAAACGTAAATTACGTCACGCAGGATTAGTATCTGCAGGTGACTTCAAACGTATCAAACAAATGTTACAAAAATAAGAAAAATTGCGCTTGTAAAAGCA
The DNA here is from genome assembly GCA_051660865.1 of Culicoidibacterales bacterium. Classification (GTDB taxonomy): domain Bacteria; phylum Bacillota_I; class Bacilli_A; order Culicoidibacterales; family ZOR0006; genus ZOR0006. The sequence goes on from JBOFQK010000337.1 coordinate 2,239, forward strand.
CAAGGAGGTAATCAATATGCCACGTGTTAAAGGTGGAACAGTTGCGCGTCGTCGTCGCAAAAAGATTTTAAAATTAGCTAAAGGTTACTATGGTTCAAAGCACACGTTATACAAAACAGCTCATGAACAAGTAATGAAATCATTCATGTATTCATACCGTGACCGTCGTCAAAAGAAACGTGATTTCCGTAAATTATGGATTACACGTATCAACGCGGCTGCTCGTTTAAACGGAATGACTTATAGCACATTAATTAACGGATTAAACTTAGCAAACATTGACGTAAACCGTAAAATGTTAGCTGAATTAGCTGTTAGCGATGCTGCATCATTCACTGCAATTGCTGACTTAGCAAAAGCAGCTTTAGAAAAAAAAAAGCCTAATTTAACTCAAACAGATGATTTAAGCAAATTAACTGTTGTCCAGTTAAAAGAATTAGCTGTTGAGCGTGATGTTAAAATCCCATCAACTGCTAAAAAAGCTGATATTATCGAGTTATTACAAGCATAATGACATCGAGATAACCAACCTTCGGGTTGGTTTTTTTTGCTTTTAAGCCATTTTTTTACCAAAAAAAGGTAAAATATGCTATGATAGTAGCAAATAAATTAAAGGAGAAATGATTATGGATTGGAATATGTTATATGAATTGACAATGGCTGATGGGGTTCCGGGGAATGAAAAAGAAGCACGTGATGTAATGGAAAAATACATTGCACCTGTTGCTGACTCGGTAGAAACAGATCGTTTAGGGAGCTTAATTGCGAAAAAAGTTGGGACAGAAAACGGACCAAAAGTTGTTGTTGCTGGACACTTAGATGAAATTGGGTTAATGGTTACACGTATTGAAGACAGTGGCTACATTCGTTTCCAAACGCTTGGTGGATGGTGGAGTCAAGTGATGTTAAGCCAACGCTTTACCATCACAACTCGTGAAGGTAAAAAAGTAACGGGTGTCATTGGAAGTAAACCACCACACGTTTTAACACCGGAAGCTCGCAACAAACCAGTGGATATTAAAGACATGTTTATTGATTTAGGTGTGGCTTCAAAAGAGGAAGTTTTAGCATTAGGTGTTCGTCCTGGTGATATGATTGCTCCGTATTTTGAAAGTATGCGTATGAATAATGAAAAATATTTATTAGCGAAAGCATGGGATAACCGTATTGGTTGTGCGATTGCGATCGATGTTTTAACAAACTTAAAAGATGTTGACCATGCCAATGTTGTTTATGGTGTCGGAACAGCACAAGAAGAAGTTGGATTACGTGGTGCTCGCACATCTGCAGCTGCAATTCAACCAGATATCGCTTTTGCTTTAGATGTCACAATTGCTGGAGATACACCAGGAATGGCACCAACAGAAGCAAGCGTGAAAATGGGAGAAGGACCATGTATCATGTTATACGATGCATCAATGGTCGCTCACAAAGGTTTACGTGACTTTGTTGTGAACATTGCTGAAGAATTAGAAATTCCCTTCCAATTTGATGCCTTATCAGGTGGAGGAACGGACTCAGGTGCGTACCACTTAAACGGACAAGGAGTGCCATCACTCTCAATTTGTTTAGCATCACGCTATATTCACTCGCATGCAAGTATGATTCATGAAGATGATTATTTAAATGCAACACGCCTAATCACGGAAGTAATTAAGCGTTTAGACAAAGAAACAGTTGAGACAATTATTTACGGATAATTTAACGAAAAAAAGAGGGAACCTCCCTCTTTTTTGTTGTATAATGAAACAATGAGAGTGTGACACCGGTATGCCCCAGTGAAAAAAGGCATAGTAATTTCTAGACACAAATGGTAGCAATGTGATTTTCAAAACAAAAAAAATTGAAAAATACAGTGCGAGTTTGTGGAGGAAATTACAGGTGGAGCCTCGTTAAAGTGAGAGTGTGACACCGGTATGCCCCAGTGAAAAAAGGCATAGTAATTTCTAGACACAAATGGTAGCAATGTGATTTTCAAAACAAAAAAATTAAAAAATACAGTGCGAGTTTGTGGAGGAAATTACAGGTGGAGCCTCGTTAAAATGAACGTGTGACACCGGTATCCCCAAAAGAAAAAGGGAACAAGCGTTGAAATCGCGTTAAAAAAGAGCGTGTGAAAACGCGCAAGAGAGGGAGAATTTCAGATGGGAAAAGATCAGAATACATATCCAGAATCAGTAAATAGTCAAGCAGCTAAAACGATGAGCATTTTTCATGAACCATTGGTCAGTGGGAATCATGGATCGTATATTCGGATTTATGTGAATTCAGATAAACGTCAAGGTTGGAAAATTGCGGCTG
>JBOFQK010000338.1:0-2070 GCA_051660865.1 Culicoidibacterales bacterium
TTGTAAGCGTTGTCAAATGTTTTTTATGAATTTTCTGTTTTTTATTTTCAGTTTAATAAAAAAAGCAACTTCCGCTCTGGAAGTTGCTTAAACTATCAATTATCCAATTTTTTTATACATTTCGACCATTTCAGTGGCAATATCACGTAATGTGATTGTTGTCATTAATTGATCTTCTGCATGCATAAATAATAATGAAAACGGAAGTTGTTCTCCTTGCGCTTCTTTTTGGATTAATCCTGTATGTCCTTTATGTGCTTCTGCTAAATATTGGTTCGCTTCTTCAAGTTTTGCTGCTGCTGCTTCAAAATTTCCCTCGCGTCCGTCTTTTAATGCTTCCATCACTGATGAACGTGCACCACCTACTGCTGCAATAATTTGAAAACTTGCTAATTCCATACCTTCCATGTGAAGTACCTCCTAATAATTACAGACAATCTTCATTGCTTGTTTTGTTCTTCTTTACAATTACTAGTATATACAACTTTGAAAGCCTTTGCAAGCTTTTTTCGTTTTTTTCAAAAAAGGAAAATATTTTTTAGAGTTTTTTGATTTCGTATTCAACTTTTTCACTATAATTACGTACTGCCCAGGCTTCGATTGCTTTCACAGCTGTTGTCAACTCGGCCCCTAATGGTGTAAGCAGATACTCAACTTTTGGTGGCACTTGATCATAAATAATCTTTTCAATTAAGCCATCTTCTTCTAGTTCTTTTAACTTTTCAGTTAACACCTTATGACTCACTCCTTTGGTAATTCGTTGGAGTTCAAGAAAACGTTTCGGTTCATCATACAAGTGACATAAAATTACCGCTTTCCATTTTCCCCGAATAAATTCCATTCCCAAATCGAGTAAACAGACATAATTGTGATCTTCATACTGAATCATTTGCATCCCATCCTTTTCCTTTTTTTGTTCGTATTATACCAAAAATACGAAAGATTCCCTAGAAAATCTTTCGCAAGCATCGTAGACGTTTGATTAAAAAACTGCTTGATACTGCTCAACTCGAACCGGTTTGCTTAAGCATGCTGCTAATTTTGGAACATAGGTTTGAAAATGAGTGGTTTGGTTATGATGAGTGATACTCGCTTCATCACGCCAGACTTCAACCATGACAAACTGGTTTGGCTCACTGCTTGAAGCAACAAGTTCATAATGGAGACAGCCTGCTTCCTGGCGGCTAAACTTGACAAGTTGTTGGCACAGTTGGAAAAATGCTCGCCGTTTTGTCGGTTCAACTTCAAAATAAGCAAAGATTCGAATCGCATTCAGCTGTTGATTAAGCGGCAACAACGCACGTCACCCCATCGACTTCATAAATTAATTGTTCTTCAATCACTTGCTTTAATGTTCCCATCATTGTTGGGCAGCTTTTACAAGCGCCAAGTAACTCAACGGTCACGACACCACCGTCATTGACATCTACAAAGCGGACATCCCCGCCATCACGTTGTAAATATGGACTTAATTGAGTTAAAACCTCAATAATTTGTGCTTTCATGCTTATTTCTCCTCTCATCCTCCTGATTCTTATTCGTTTGTTAGATTGTTAGTGCGAGTTGATGTGCTGCGGCGATTGCTTCCAGGGCGCGACCAACCTTCCCAGCATCACCAATCACACCGTATGGATAACGCTCAGCAACAACGGATTCTAATGGATTATATGAACGTGAACCAATCGCAATCACAACTTGATCACATTCAAGTAATTCACTTTGACCGTTGCGTTCAACTAAGACACCATTCGCTTCGATTGCTAAGACTTTCGTACTTGTCAAAATCGTTGTTTTCATTGCTTCAAAATGTTTCATCAAGAACGTTTTTGGTGCTGGTTCTAACGCTGGAACAATTTCAGCTCCCATTTCCACAATTGTCACTTGTTTTTCGTGGGCAGCAATGTGTTCTGCTGTTTCTGCACCAACTAAACCACCACCGATAACGACAACACGTGATGCCATTTCAACTTTTCCTTCTAAAATATCATTAGCTGAGACAACATAATCTTGCTCAATTCCTGGAATTGGTGGCGTGAACGGTGTTGCTCCGGTTGCTAAGATAACAAAGTC
>JBOFQK010000339.1:0-1302 GCA_051660865.1 Culicoidibacterales bacterium
GTAAAGGTAAAGTGTTTTTTTGAAAAAAATAAATAAAGCCTAAAAAAATCCAGAATTTTCTTGTTTTTTTCAAGGAAAATCTGGATTTTTTAAGTTTACTAATTAATAACGAAGAAATAGACACAAAGGAAATGACTAATACTTCCTAATAAAGTGAAAATGTGGAAAATTTCATGAAAACCAAGCCCGGTTACTTTCAAAAAGTTAGGTTTGATCGCGTAAATAATACCACCAATCGTGTAGAAAATTCCACCAGCAACTAATAAAATCAGCGCCGGTGTTGCCAAGGCTTGCATCAAAGGTGAGACTAAGAAGATTACAGACCAACCCATAATAATATAAATTGCTGTTGACAGCCAACGCGGGCAATTAAACCAAACAAGTTTGAAAATGATCCCAATGACGGCAAGACTCGTGACAGTTGCAAAGAGGCCCCAACCAGCAGGATTATTTAAAGTAATTAAGCAAAATGGCGCATATGAGCCAGCAATTAAAACGAAAATCATTGAGTGATCTAAGCGACGCCACTGATAAAGGCGGGCATCATCTCCAAAGATAGCATGGTAAATTCCTGAAGTACCATAGAGTAAGATTAAACTCACACCGAAAACAATGATTGCAATTGTTGAGAGACCAAACGAGGTTGTTGGTAATTGTTTTGTGAGCATTAAAATCAAAGCAAGGACACCAAAAGCAGCACCGCCAAGGTGTGTGAGGCTATTAATTGGTTCGCGTAAAAATTTTGTCATTTGTTCCAACTCCTTTAAGTAGTTTTCAAAACTACTTGTTGTGTTATCTATAGTTTAAAACTTGATATTGATATTGTCAATACTGTTTTTTTTAAGTATAATAGTATAGAAAGTGAACAGATAGAAATAAGCAAAGGAGTTGGTAAAAATGAATGAGTATTTAGCAAAAGCAGGGGTTTTAGAGCAACTCACAAGTCAAGATATACCGGAGCTTGATTTATATATGGATCAAGTGATTCAATTATTTACTACATGTTATCAACAACAGCATCCAGATGATAAAGGGATGACGAAAACAATGATTAACAATTATGCGAAAGGCAAGTTGTTTCCGCGAACAAAAAATAAAAAGTATAACAAAACGCAAATTATGCTCATGAATTTTATTTACCAATTAAAAGGAACGCTATCGTTAACGGAAATCAAACAATTATTAGCGCCAATCAATGAAGCGTTGAGTAACGATGAAGCGGCAACGGATGATTTTTATACTTTTTATGAAGCAATTACGACTTTAACCGCGCAACAACATGAAAGTTTTTTATTGTATTTA
>JBOFQK010000340.1:0-2809 GCA_051660865.1 Culicoidibacterales bacterium
TTCGGATTCGCCACAAGTTACAAATCTTGATTGTCATTGGGATCAGTTTTATTTTAGGATTGGGAATTTGGCAGTTTAATCGAGAGATAGAAGCGATATTTCAGCAACGAACAGCAGTGCTGTTATTGGAAACGACGGAAAATCAAAAATTATTATTTGAAACACGATTACAAACGCAAGTACATACGTTAGAAATTTTAGCGAAACAACTGAGTACGGAATTTATCAGTTTAGCAACGATTGTGGAGCTTTTACCAACACTTGTTGAAACATCTGGATTTGATTCATTAGGGGTGATTGATGCTAATGGCGATCCATATAATAGTGAGATTGAATTTAATGTGAGTGAACGAGCATATTTTCAAGAAGCAATGACTGGTAAAACTGTCATTTCACAGCCGATACGCTTGAAATCAAATGATGAAAATGGAATTGTAACCGTTGTACCACTGTGGGATGGTGAAGCAATTATTGGGCTGATTTATGGTGTGAATATTTTAGAAACCTTAACTTTTTCCGTGATGAGTCCATCGTTTTCAGAAGCGAGTTATGGCTATATTGTTGATCAAAACGGTCTAATTATTGCGAATATGAACACACCAGAAGTTCCAATCTATGACAATTTATTTTCATTAATGGATGAAGTTAAAATCAATAATCAACCACTTGAACGCACACTTGCCGACGAGTTAAAAGCGCAAGATCAAGGTTTCATCACATATGAACGTGATGGCAAGCGGCTTGCGTATTACCAAACGCTGGATTTTAATGATTGGCTTGTGATTGGTGTCATACCAGAAAGCGAAATTAGCACGGATACGGCGATTATTTCCACGGAAATGTTGTGGCTCGTAGCGAAAATTGCTTTATTAGTCTGTGCGCTAGTTTTATATATTGTCGAACAAAACAAAAATAGTCAAGCAATCATTCAAAAACAGTTAGAGTGGACGAAAATGAGTGAAGCAAAATATCGGATTGCGTTAGAGCAATCGGACAGTTTGATTTTTGAATATTTTGTGGAAACGAATATTTTTGATTTTTCAAAACAAATTTTAAATACACTCAACCTCGAGAAAGGTGTGAACTACACGCCAGAAATTTTAGGTGAGCAGGGATTGTTTGTCGCAGAAAAAGAATGGTTAGGTGTCTTCGCCCAAATTCGACGCGGAGTGCCATCAGTAGCGATAACAGTGTTAGTGGAAATTGAAGGTCAACCGTTACAGTGGTATGATATTTATTTGACAACGATTTTCGATAGTCAACACCGCCCGCAACGAGCAGTCGGGAAGTTTGTGAATATTCATGCTCAACGAGAATATACAATTCAATTAATAGCTAACGCACAAAAAGATTCACTGACAGGCTTATACAACAAACGGGCAACGGAAATGAAAATTGATGCGATTATCAAGCAAAATCCGGATGCTTATCATGGAATGTTTGTTATTGATATTGATGATTTTAAAACCGTGAATGATCGATTTGGCCATTACTTAGGGGATCAAGTCATCTATGAAGTCTCGCAATTTTTGCAAGCAATTTGCCGTGAGAGTGATATCGTTGGGCGAATCGGTGGCGACGAATTTATTATTTTCTTAAAAGATACCCATAAAGCGAGCATTATTGAGAAAAAAGCTGCTGAAATCTGTCAAGCATTCAAGCAGTACTATTTACCGGAGCAAGAACATAAAATCTCAGGAAGTGTCGGAGCCGTTATCATCGAACCAGGAACAATAACCAATTTCCAACAACTCTATGAACACGCCGATACCGCCATGTATCAAGCCAAAAAAAGCGGAAAAGACCAATACAAAATAACTAAGTGCTGAGCACGGTGTTACCCAAAGTCAAAAAAGTAACATCGAGACGGTATGACAAAAAAGTGAATAAGGTGTAGTTGGCTGAGCCAACGTCACACCTATTTACGTTTTGTCGAGTCTCGAAGTGCGAAGCATGATATAAGTGAGTGCTTGAGTGCGGTGCTTTCACCAAAATAGAAAAGGAAAGCATAACCTGATTCAGCCTTTACTTGCTTGCAAAAACAATACGACTATTTGATAGACGAGTATCAATGGTCGTATTTTATTTTGCGAACCGCAAGCAATTCTGCTTTGGTATCAATTGGTGCAGAACCAGCTTCATCACTCAAATAGCAAGGCGGTATGTGAAATAAGTGAGTAATTATAGCCGGCCTAACCTGATTCAAGCTTCAGCTCCCTGAAAAACATGTGTGACTACTTGAGTTACTTTTCAAATAGTCGCACATTTATTTTCTTGGTCACTGATGGGACTTTGTCCCACCGCTTTCATCACTCAAATGGAGACGGCGTTATAATTGCTTACGATTTCACGAGCCTTGCAGGTGGAAGCATGATATAAGTGAGTGCTTGAGTGCGGTGCTTTCACCAAAATAGAAAAGGAAAGCATCAGGACGGAATGGCAAAAAAGTAAAATCCGAGCGGGTTTCACACAAACCCATCAGAGTTTACGTTTTGCTTAAGTCCTGAAGCACGAAACACGTTATATAAGTAAGTGCTCGAAGCCGTTATTGCAAAAAAAGTCAAAAAAGCAATATCACTTACTGGTGCTCAAGTGGTAGTATCAGTGATTTCCCTAAATTAGCTGAGAGAAACCACTGATACGAGCTTGACGAAGTAAGTGAAGGCTGAGACACGTTATAAAAGTAAGCGTCTAATCTCGGCAGTAAAACCAAATAAAAAAGACTGTCAGTGTGGCTGGAAAATAAGCAAAATCCAAGCGAGTTCCTCATGAACTCATGAGAGTTTGCGATTTTCCGAACACTGAAGAG
>JBOFQK010000341.1:0-1363 GCA_051660865.1 Culicoidibacterales bacterium
AAGAGCTGTATCTCTTAAAAGAAGCGGCGGAAATTTTCACAGCGGCTTTAGAGCAAGCAGCAGCAGGGAATCCTGATGTCTTACTAATCCCAGGGGATATTACCAAAAATGGTGAAGTGATTGGGACGAAACAAGCAGCCTACTTGTTAAATAAATTTGAAGCCGAAACCGGAATTGATGTCTTTGTAGTGAATGGAAATCATGATTTATATCACGGTGGATTTGCATTCAATGGCGAAAATGGTGACAAACAAGAGATTGAAACAGTTAGTTATGCCCAATATCAAGCTGAATATGCTAACTTTGGCTATAGCGACGAAGCAAATACATTCAAAACCGTCTACTTCTGTGATACTGCCGGTGAAGCGACAACAACAATCCATCCTGAATTATCATATGTCGCGCGTCCAAAAGAAGGATATGTGATTTTAGCTTTAAACTCACAATTATTTACAACGACAGAAACTGGCGAAATTAAAATGAATGGTGCCGGCTTCAATGAAGATTTACTCCAATGGGCGGAAAAACAAATTCAAGCAGCCCAAGCAAATGGCGAAACAGTCATTGCGATGATGCACCAAGGATTACTCCCACATGCAGTGTCGTCACAGTTATCGATTGGCGATGCGATTATTAGCAACTATGAAGAAGTCGCAACGCGCTTAGCTGATGCTGGGTTACGCTACGTCTTTACAGGTCACATGCATGAAAATGATATTGCTGAATTTACAACTCCATCAGGAAATACGATTTACGATATCGAAACAGCGGCGACACCATCATACGGTTCGCCAGTACGGACAGTTGAATTTGCGAAAGCAGCCACGACAAAAAATGGTGAGACAACAATTAAAGAAACGGCGCATGTCAGCTCAGAAAGCGTCAAAGCAACAGCCAATATTGACGACTTACAAACATATATTTATGATGCGATTTATGCCGATAGCCAATATTTACAAATCAAACTAGGTGGAGCATTAGAGTCAATTGTGAATCAAATTGCTGAACTAAACTTATACGAGTTACTCTTCGGTGATGCCACAATGGCACAAGTCATCGAAGGTGCAAGTGCAACATCACCAGAATTAGCTGCCCTCGTAACGTATGCGGAAAACAATGTTGCGCCACTTGTACAAGCACAAGCAACGCCAGCGTTATTAACAACGTTAACTGATGCGGTTGCAACAGCGTTTGATGGACAAACAATCAAGAGCGATGAATATGGCAAATTAACTTTTAGCTACGATGAAACGACGCAAGCGTTAACAGCAACTGATAAGCAAGGGGTTGTGCGTGCAGAATTTACAATTGAAGCGTTCATCAAAGATATTGTTAAGAAAATTGATACACACGTCCTTGATGC
>JBOFQK010000342.1:0-1327 GCA_051660865.1 Culicoidibacterales bacterium
TGTTTTTTTATGGATTAAGTGTAGCATACACCAAACACCATTTGCAAACCCTTTCTACTTTAATAATCCGACTGGAATTGGTAAATTTAATTTTAGTTCCCCAGCTGGTAGCTGTATTGGAATGACTACTTCGGTTGGATATGGTTTCATTGATGGGAAAAAGAGTACGCCTTGCACTTGCGTATTCGGCTCAATCTGCTCGGGCAAAGCGAGTGTTTGTGCTTCACTAATCGCTGGTTGTGCCGTAAAGACACGATCCCCAACTTGGCTCGTCGCTTTTAGCCAATCAATTTTAATTGCTTCCGGACCAGAATTGACAACCGTCACTAGCATCCGTGTCTCTTCATAGGCATATTCAAGCTCGGTAATTGTTAGTGTCAACTGCCCACTTTCCACTTGCTGATCAGCAACATCATAGACTAAAAAAGCTGGTCGTAAGACTTCGAGGGCTTGCGCTGTTGTCATCGCTGTCGCCTGAATTATTGGGATTAAAGGTTTCCCAATTGGCGTGATAAAACCGGCAATATAACCTGTAACTTGGAGATAATCACCAACTTTCACCGTCATCTCAGCATCAGGAAGATACACTCGCATTTCGCCACCACCAAATGCTTGTTCAGCGAGGAAGCTGAAAAACTGTCCTTGTTCAGCACTAGTCGTTGGCGTCACGACTTCACCATTGAAAATCACAAATTTGCCTACCGTTGTCTCCGGTTGCATTTGTAAGTTCCGAATCACTTCATCCACTTCACTCGCAACCATTACCGGATTCCCGGCTTGGTCATATTGTGGCGGCGCAAATGTCGGTACTGTATTCGCACGGTAAAATACTACCCCACCAATAAGCGTCCCAATTATCACCAGCCCCAAAACAATCGCACTCACAATCATAATATTTCGTTTTGTTTGCCGAGTAACTTTCATCATTTAACACTTCCATTCTTATTCAGTTGACGATTTCGCAGCCACTTCACAACGACACTGACACCAAAAGGTCCAAAAAAGCAAATAAATGTAACAATCCATTGCCAAACTAGTTGCGGAATCACTAAATCAAGCAACATCGCAATCGATAACACACTGAGTCCGGCAACAATGATCACACTCACTGGTAACCGCGTCAGCAACCCACTACTCACTCCAATGATGACGAGGATTAACCATACACTGAGCTCAAACCAATTCAGCTCAAACAAACTCCCCCCTTGGACAATCAATTCAGCTTGAGTGATGCCAAAAAAGATGACGCCAATACTCACAACAAACGGCAACAACATCGCCGTTAAATCTTTAAGACTCACTTGGATGATTTGCTGGTGCTGCACTT
>JBOFQK010000343.1:0-1650 GCA_051660865.1 Culicoidibacterales bacterium
CAATCCAGGCAATTGATGCCCGTTATATTACGAAAGTGATTGATGGTTTTGATGCCTAACGAATAATACCGAAAAAGAGCAAGTAATTGCTCTTTTTTTTGCGTTTTTGCCATAATTGAGCCACATTTTTTGATTATGCTAAAGAAAATAAAAAATGGAGAGATTACAATGCAAATTGTCTTATATACAAAAAAACAAAAATTAATTGAAGCAGTGCGAGCTATTTGTACTGAAGAGGGCTATGTTTTAACTCAGTGCCACAATTTAACTGGGGTATTTACCGAAGTGTCACCTCGAAATATTTTTATTGTTGACGGTCGTCAATTATCAAATGAAAGCTATTACCAAACGTGTGAAATGCTTGAACAGCTCTCAAGACCGTGGATTTTCTTCGCGAAAGGAAACGAACAGCAACTGTTAACGAACGAACTTGGTACTGTTTTCACGAATCAGCCGGAAAAAAGTAAATTAGCAATCGTGTTGGCGAAACTTGCGCACCAATTTCAACCGAGTGAAGTTACGAGTCAAAAACTTGAATATCCTGGATTTAGCATGAATACTGGGACATATGAACTGATTATCGATGATGAGAAAATTCCGACAACTGCCAAAGAATTTAAACTCTTATTTGTGATGGCGAGTCAGCCAAAACGAATTTTCAGTCGTCAGGAATTAATCGCCGCTCTTGCTGGAGTGAACACTGATGTCAGCGAGCGCAGTATTGATCATCATATTAAACGTTTACGCAAAAAAATACCGGACACCCAAACATGCCAAATTCGGACAGCCTATAAGCGCGGATATGCTTTTTTTATGTAAAAAACAATTTTTGATTAATTTCAGAAAAAAACAATAGAAATTTGCTATACTATATAAAGAACGTTATAAGGAGACTAATTGATGAAATTACTGGGTGCTGGAGTTTTAGCATTGCTGCTATTTTTCCTAATTTCTAATCTGAACACTTCATTGCAAAATCCAACTGCTTCAACACCGCAAACACCAGTAGTTGCGACTGAAGTAGGAATACCGATTGACTATACAAATCATTATTTTTATGGGGAATCATTACATCTTGAAGTCGGTCAACTAATTGAACAGTATGAATTAATTGCCCAAAAAACGCAAAAAGTGACGACGTTTACTCAACATGCGCTCGATCAAGGCATTGAATTACCAACGTTAGCAGTTGGCACGTATACGATTCAGGTTGATGGCCAACAAGTTGTCAGTACAACCCCAATTGAGCAAACGTGGTATACAATTACGCGAAAAAAAGCGGCGAAAAAAGTGACGTTGCAAACGCAAGCGGACGTGTTGACGCTTAAAGTTGAGCGCGTTTCAAGTTTACCAAGTGAGGTATATGATATTGTAATTGATCCTGGTCATGGGGGCATTGATTCAGGAACACAAGGTTATGGTTTGCATGAAAGCGAAGAAGTGTTACAATTAAGTTTGTACATGAAAGAAAAATTGGAAAAAAAGGGATTTAAAGTGAAAATCACGAGAAGCACGGATGAAGATCCTGCCGGTGATGAGACTTTCAATAGTGAACGTTCACCATATTATCCGAATGGCCGGATTGAACAAATTTATACGAGTCAGGCCAAACTGTTTATTTCTAATCATTTAAATGCAACCGAAAGTAGT
>JBOFQK010000344.1:0-1225 GCA_051660865.1 Culicoidibacterales bacterium
CAAGCGTTATTTCTGGTGGTGTTGTTTGCGTAGAAACGCCTGCAGTTGGTGTTTCTACGTTGACTGCAGTCTCATCCGTAATTTCTGTTAACGTTTCAGGTAATAATTGCACACCAAATTGAATCGTCATTTGACTTGGAATGATGAACATATGTGCTTGAATCTCATCAGTGAGCGCGCCAATTTTAAAGCGGTACGTTTGCATAAATTGATTTTGATCATTCAAAGTTAATTCGGCTGCAACGGCACTTCCGTTTACACTAAAATGAATGTTTTCCATCATATCCGTTCCCGTAAATGTCAAGCTGAGATACATTTGCGCATCAACTTCTTCAATTACGGCTTGTTTTTGCAAATATTTGCGAGCCATACTATAGCCAAGTTCACTTGCCGAGATCACTTCATTTTCAATCGTATAGCGTTTCGTCACTGCCAGTTCGGTTGAACTGACAACTGGTTCTGCTTGTGGTGTCGTTTCAACTTGGGTTGCTTGTTCATTTGCTGAGCCTAAACTTTGTTGACTTTGATCACTACTGAGGCGATAAATTGCGCTTGTATCTAACTGGATTTCAAAGGTTACATCACGTCCAAGTGCTGGAACATAGGCACTCACGAAGTTTTCATCACTCAAGTTTTTGTAGGTCACTTGGAAATCACTCGTTGTTGCGGTTACATTCGTCAGCGTTGGTGTCACTGCTTGATTGGCAATAGTAAAGCGAATATTCGTCATTAAATCAAGCATACTCATCCCGAAAGTCACTTCGTAGCCATTTGCTTGCTTCGTCAAGTAACTGTATTCATTGATCGCTTTCCGTGGGGTCGCAACGGTTGAGATGACATGATTTTTGATTAAATATGTTTGCCCAATGACAAGTTGCTCAACACTGAGGGTTTGGCTTAAATCGGCTTCAGCCTCGGGGTTCACTGGTGTCACTTCCGGCGTTGGTGTTGGCGTCGGTGTCGACTCAACTGGTGGTGTTGAATCAACCGGTGGTGTTGGGGCTTGATTGAGTAACGTTAACGTTTCTGGTCGTAACACAATCGTAATAGTATGGTGCATTGTCCCCATAATCGTCATATCCATTTCAAGGTGATCGGTTAAGTTTACAATCGGTAATTGAATCGCTAACGTTGCCTGCTCCCCACTACCAAGTTGGGTTTGCTGCGTTGTGATTGTCTCCCCATTCATTCTAACGACGACATTACTAATTAATGCGCCTGAATC
>JBOFQK010000345.1:0-1249 GCA_051660865.1 Culicoidibacterales bacterium
TTCGCACAGCCAGCAGTTAAAATTACCGTATCTTGCGGTAAGGCTGTCGCAAAATCAGTGTAGTAATTGCGGCTCTTCGCCCGTCCATCACAACCTGCCATAACGATGAACTTTTTGATTGCGCCGGTTTCAACTGCGCTGACAACTTGATCAGCTAATTTAAACACTTGATCATGGGCAAAACCACCAACAATCGCACCCGTTTCTAACTCAATTGGGGCAGCACATGTTTTCGCTAACGCAATAAGCGCACTAAAATCCTTATTTCCGGCTTCATCAGCTTCAATATGCGGGCAGCCTTTGAATCCTGATGCACCAGTTGTGAATAAACGTGACTTGTAGCTTGCGGCTGGTGGGACAATACAGTTGGTTGTCATTAAAATCGGACCGTTAAAGCTTGCGAACTCTTGCTTTTGTTTCCACCACGCATTTCCATAGTTCCCAACAAAATGCTCATATTTTTTGAAAGCTGGGTAATAATGGCCGGGTAACATTTCCGAGTGAGTATAGACATCAACACCTGTGCCGGCCGTTTGTTCTAACAACTGCTCTAAGTCACGGAGATCATGGCCTGAGATTAAGATCGCTGGGTTCGTGCGGACCCCAATGTTGACACTCGTCATTTCTGGGTGACCGTAGGCTGAAGTATTCGCACCATCAAGTAATTCCATACCACTAATCCCGATTTTCCCGGTCTCGAGGGTTAAAGCGACGAGTTCATCAACACTTAACGTATCATCAAGTAGTTTTGCTAATGTCGCTTGCATAAACGCATCAACACTTTCATTTTCTTGACCGAGCGCGTTCGCATGTTTCATGTAGGCTGCCAACCCTTTTAAACCATACGTAATTAATTCGCGCAGACTACGGATATCTTCATCGTTTGTTGCTAAAACTCCAACTTGCTGCGCGACTGCATGGAAATCAGTCACTTCCGCAGTGAAAAAGGCTGCTTGCGGTAACGCTGCTTGCTGCTGCACGAGTTTGCGTAATTGATGCTGCACTTGCATCGTCGTCACGATTTTCGAAGCAATTGCCGTATCGTCAAAATTGGCATTGGTAATCGTCGTAAATAGATTATAAGTAATTAAATGGTTCACCGTTGGACTGACCACTTGCGCTTCGGCCCGTAATTGCGTCGTAATTGCCGCTAGTCCTTTAGTAACATGAATGAGTAAATCTTGTAAGTTGGCGACAACTGGGGTTTTCCCACAGACACCAATCACTGTACACCCACTTTGATTGGCTG
>JBOFQK010000346.1:0-3344 GCA_051660865.1 Culicoidibacterales bacterium
CATGCTCAAGGCGAAGATTATTAATATATTCCGTACACCGCATCCCCGTTTCTTGTCGGAAAAAGCGCAAAAAATGAAATTCACTATAATTCGCAATTTTCGCTAAATCTATTACTTGTAAAGGATACGGGTAATTCACCTCAATATAGTGGAGCACTTGCTTCATCGTTTGAATTTTTTGCTGTCTCACTTGCGGAATTTCTTGTTTTGTTTCCAATAAATTATAGCGATACAGTAGCATCAAAAATTGGTAAAATAAACTTTTAATTTCAAGTTCGTAAGCCGGTTGCTTTTGTTCGTATGTTAAAATGAGTTTTTTAAAAACAGCCGTTACTTCCAAATGTCCGCGATCTTGTGCTGTTAGATGCGTTCGATAGGCGGTATCAGCGCGAATCAACGGCGCAATATATTCAAGTTCACACACATCATGGGTTGCACTTTTTAAAAAACTTAACTGAAAGACACAGGCATCACTGACAAAATCGGCTGTTTTCGGTGTGATGCTATGGAGTTGGCCACTTTTAATCATCAGAAAATCACCGGGTTGAATTGGATAAGTTTCTAAATCAATCTGACAAACTGCTTGACCACTTTGAACGTAGAGCAACTCCATTTCATCATGCCAATGACAAGTGACCTCACACCCCCCAGGTGCCAGTTTTGTCTGATAGACTTCTAGCGGAAATAGCTGTTTTCCATGTTGAACCGCCTCTTTTTGACTTTGATTTTTCATCATTCCCCTCCTCTTTCGCAGTTTTGTGCGATTTATTGGCAATTTTGTGAAAGCATTTTCCCAAACTTAAGTGTAAAGTATACTTTGCAAACACACAAGTGTTTTTTGAGGAGGACTACAGATGAAAAATATCCAATGGTGGAAAAAAAGCACCGCTTATCAAATTTATCCAAAAAGTTTTTACGATAGCAATGGTGATGGCATCGGTGATTTACCAGGAATTATTGCCAAACTTGATTATTTAGTTGATTTAGGAATCGATTTAATTTGGCTTTGTCCAATGTATCAATCACCTTTTGATGACAATGGCTATGATATTAGTGACTATCATGCAATCGCTGAAGTCTTTGGGACAATGGCTGATTTCGACGCTCTGCTAACCGCCTGTCATGCTAAAGGCATCAAATTAATTATTGACCTCGTTGTGAATCACACCTCTGATGAACATCCATGGTTTATTGAATCAAAATCAGCAAAAACAAGCGACAAACGCGAGTGGTATATTTGGCGTGATGGTGAAAATCAGGCTGAGCCAAACAATTGGGAAAGTATTTTTGGCAATTCAACTTGGGAATTTGACAAAAAAACCGGTCAATATTTTTTCCATTGTTTCTCAAAACGTCAACCAGATTTAAATTGGGAACATCAACCAGTTCGTGAAGCGGTCTACCAAATGATGAACTGGTGGTTGGACAAAGGAGTTGACGGCTTCCGCGTCGATGCTATTTCCCACCTAAAAAAATCCGATTTCCTTAATTTGCCTAATCCAGATGGATTACCATATGTAAGCTCATTTGACAAACATATGAATCAACCTGGTTTACTCCAGTGGCTCCACGAAATGAAAACTGCCACCCTTGCCAACTATGATTGCGTCAGTGTTGGCGAAGCAAGTGGGGTCAATAGCCTTCAAGCTCGTGATTGGGTCGATGAAAATACCGGCGTCTTCAATATGATCTTCCAATTTGAACATTTACACTTATGGGAAAAATCAGGAGAAAAAACACCGATTGATGTAAGAGCGTTAAAAACAACATTAACGAAATGGCAAACGAGCTTAGCCAACCATGGTTGGAATGCCTTGTTCATTGAAAATCACGATAAAGCGCGAAGTGTGTCAACGTGGGGGGATGATACGACTTATTGGCGCGAAAGTGCTACGAGTCTGGCAACAATGTACTTTTTAATGCAAGGCACACCCTTTATCTTCCAAGGACAAGAATTAGGCATGACAAATATTCAACTTCCAAGCATTGATGCCTACGATGATGTTTCTGATAAAATTATGTATGCCAATGAACGCGCTAATGGCGTTAGTCACGATGAAATTATGCAGCGTATTTGGTTGCATTCGCGTGATAATTCGCGCACACCAATGCAATGGGATGATTGCGCCTATGCTGGCTTTTCAACCGCACCGACTTGGCTAGCTGTCAACCCTAACTATCAAACGATTAATGTTGCCAACCAACTGCAAAATCCTGACTCGATTTTAAATTATTACAAGCAGCTTATTACCTTGCGCAAAAACAACCCTGTGTTTATCGAAGGAACATACCGTTTAATTTGCCAAGCTCATCCCCAAATTTACGCCTATACCCGTACCCTCGGTAAAACGAAAGCCATTATTATCACCAATTTAACTGACCAAATCGCAACCTATCGCTGGGAACGCATCAAGTTAACAAGTACTGACTGTGTGTTACATAACTATCCGCTTGAAGCCCACGGTGCCACATCAACGCTCACACTAAAACCATACGAAGCACGCTGTTATGTGCAAAACTGACTAAATTAATTTAGCAAACACACAAAAATAATAAAAATAAGAGTGACACGTGAAAAATATTTACTTTTGATTAACAAACCGAAAATTTTATCTTTTCTCTTATATAATACAGTTACATAGGAGTTGAGTTGATGTACGAAGCATATTTTCACTATTCACAATGTCCATTTTTAATTTGTCGCAATGATCAATATTCAACAATCATTGAAGCTAATCAAGCTTTTTATGACCTAGTTGGTTATACAAAATCGGAATTTTCACAATTGTTTGCTAATCATTTTTCGGCAATTGTGATTGATAACCTTGATAAAATCCTGAGTAAAATCACTAACTCTCTCAACAGCAATGAAAAAGTGATTGATTATGAATATCGAATTCGGGCTAAAAGTGGGGCGATTATTTGGATTCATGATGTCGCAACGTATAATGAAGCAACGAATGTCTTTTTTGTTACCTTGATGGATATTAGTTATAAAGCAAAACAGCTTGATCAGCTACTCTTTGAAAATCAATTCGATTCGATGACATCGATCTTCAATCGGGCTACTTTTGAATCCGAGTTACACAAACACCAACAACGCGCGTATCGAGAACAAGCGTTATTTATCATTGATTTAGATAACTTTAAACAAGTGAATGATGACTATGGCCATCAAACTGGTGACTATTTGTTGATGAAAATTGGTGAAAACTTTAAAAAAATCACCCACAAACACCAGATCTTAATCGGTCGCCTTGGAGGTGATGAATTTGTCGCCTATCTGTCAAGTGATGAACTAGCCGATGAAATTGTTGCCGTTTCAAAGCAAATTATGTCTCAAT